>JACPUH010000079.1 GCA_016192345.1 Ignavibacteriales bacterium
ACTGAACAATCTGAGCCTCTGGCTGAAAAATTAGAGAAAAAATATAGATAAAAGAACCCCAAAAGTCAAAGACATTTTTCACGTAAGATGCGAAGTGATAAGCACTTGAGGGGGGAGAAAATGAGCAGAGACAGTCTTCTGGATACGTTCCCCATCGCCGCGAGGAAAAGTCTCACGAATGACCGGCCTGACCGCTCTTCCGTTGAACCGTCAATGTGAGTTTCTCAGAAATGTACTCACTGAGACGTCGTTTGAATTTGGATCGATCAAACTCTTCGGCATGGGTGCGGATCACGTACGGGTCGAACGAGATCCGTGTGAACCGGTCCAACGCCTCACGGAGCGATGCCTCCGTCTGTTCGGTAAAGAAGAGCCCCGTCCGACGGTTTCCCTCCGCCACCACCGTCTCCAGAGCACCGCCCCGGCCGAAGGCAATGACCGGCTTTCCACTGGCCATCGCTTCCAGCGGGACAATGCCGAAATCTTCAACACCCGGAAAGACAAGCGCCCGGCAACCGGCATAGAGCGTTGCAAGCATGGCATCGGGTTGCCAGCCGAGAAATTCGATATGCGGTGAGGCCATCGCCTTCAACGCTTCCAGGTCGGGCCCCTTGCCGACGATCACGAGTCGTTCCCCCAGGGCGTTGAAGACCCGGACGGCCAGATCGACGCGTTTATAGGGAACGAGAGCGCTGACGATCAGGTAGTACCCTTCATCCTTTTCCGAACACCGGAACAGCGACGTATCGACCGGCGGATGGATGATGTCTGACGATCTTCCGTAATGTTGCTGGATGCGGCGCGCGACGTTTTGAGAATTTGCCACAAAGGCATGGACCCTGTCGCTGGAAAGGACGTCCCATCGCCGGAGTCGGGGGGCGAAGAATTGCATCGCGGCCCGGGTAAGAACTCCGGCCCTGCCTCTTCCAAAATAGTCGTCGTACATCTCCCAGACATAGCGCATCGGTGTGTGGCAATAACAAATATGAAGAGCTCCCGGTCCGGGCATGGCTCCTTTCGCCACACAGTGGCTCGTCGAGAGGATGAGATCGTAGGGAGAGAAGTCGAACGATTCGACGGCACGGGGAAAGAACGGAAGGTAGCGCCGGTAGTTCGTTTCTTTAAAGGGGAGGGAATTGACAAACGACGTCCGGATGTTCATCCGTTCGATCATGGGAGAAACGGTCCCTGGGTTGTGTAACAGTGTAAAGAGCTCGGCATCGGGATAGAGTTCACAGAGAACCTCGACCACTTTCTCTCCACCCCTCATCCCCGTCAGCCAATCATGAACGATCGCTATGTTGGGCTTTTTTCCCATGAAGTGGATTGAAGGTACGTCGAAAACGGAAGACATCAAAGTAGTCCGGTTATTGGGTCTGAGGCCTTTGGGATGGCCGCGACCATGACGTACCAAATGCCCCACGACCGGCCTTGAATCCCATCCCCTCCCTCTTTATATTGGGCACAAGGCTCACGTTCTTTTCTCGGAAGGGCGCCATCCGAAGAACTTCCCCATGTCCATTCTCCTGACCCTGATCCTTTTACTGGTGATGTTCCTCTTCACGGCGGCGGCCATCATCCTGGTGATCGGACCTTTGATCCTTCTCCAACCGAACCTCCGGACACGGGAATGGTATGCGACATTCACCCATCTGCTGGAGCCCGCGGACGCAGGCATTCCCCAGGAACATCTCTGGATCACCACCAACGACGGATTGAAACTCGACTCGTGGTTTGTGAACCAGTCTCACCAGGCGCGGGGCACGGTGGTGTATTTGCACGGCGTCGGGGACTGCAAAATCGGGGGGATCCCTTATGCAAAACTGTTTTACGAGCAGGGATTGAACGTCTTTTTGTACGACTCACGGCGCCATGGATTAAGCGAGGGGAAGTATTGCACCTATGGGTACTATGAAAAGCACGATGTTTCAACCGTGATCGACTATCTCATGACCAGAGGGGACACCCAGATCGGGAAGATCGGATTGTTCGGAACCTCGATGGGTGCGGCGGTCGCCCTGCAGGCGGCTGCATCCGACGACCGGATCGCGGCGATCGTCGCGGAGGCAAGCTTTACCAACTTGCGGACGATCATGGTCGATTACCAAAAGCGGATCATCAAGCTCCCATGGCATTTTTTACGGAACGTGGCGATGAGCCAATCACAAGCTATCGCAAAGTTCAAGGCCCGGGAGGTTTCACCGATCGAGTCGGTACACAAGGTGCATAAACCCATTTTGTTCATTCACGGAACGGACGATTCCCGTATCAAGACCGATTACTCCAAAGCCCTTTATGACAACGCCAATGAGCCGAAGGAACTTCTCCTTGTTCCCGAGGGAGACCATACCGACTTGTTAAACGTCGGCGGAAGTGAATACGAACGACGGATCATTGCGTTCTTCCGGAAATACCTGGGGTGAACAAAGAGAGACATCTGAAAAATAAAATTAACTTGTCATTCAACGGTGAGATTCCTCGCTTCGCTCGGAATGACATTAAATTTAGAATTTTTCGGAAGTCTCAAATAGTTTTTTCACCACCGATGGCACACCGATCAACACCGAGAAATCAGAAAGACAGAAGTCAGCGAGGTGAAAGTCACCGACCCCTGTATCAGTGGCAATCCCCGCCCACATGACTGATCGTTCAGTCGGACGGGTCAGCAGTCGGGCGAGCGTGCGCCATCCGTGTTCAAATACCTGAGAAGTTACAATCAGTGAAAGGCTTCATGTGCCCCCCATTTCCCGTACCGGCGTTTCTCTGAACGCCTTGTCTTGTCTGTTCAGGAGAATTTTCGCATTCGTTCTCTTTTCTCAAAGCCTGCTTCCACTGCAGGCGCAACCATCCTTCTCCGTGGACAGCGCCTCCGCTTATCTCAAGACACTTGCGGTCGACATCGGCGCGAGGCCAATGGGATCTCCCCAAGAGCGCCACGCGATGGAGTTTGCCCTTGGAAAATTTCGCGAGTTTGGCCTGAACGAAACCTACCTCATGCCCATCCGCGAAGCCCCGGCGCAACTGCAAAAAGGATCACTCAATACACGGAGCGGTGTCGCGGTGGGGGTGTTGAAGGGGACCACGGAACGGATCATCGTCATCGGTGCGCATATCGACTCGGATGCACCGGAGGTGCCGGGGGCAAACGATGACGGCTCGGGAACTGCCGTCGTCATTGAGCTCGCCCGTGTGCTCTCTCAACGAAAGAACGAATCGACGATCGTCTTCGCTCTCTTCGGCGGTGAAGAGAAGGGGTTGGTCGGATCGAAGTATTTCGTGGAGAACTTCCCACGGATGGGGGATGTCGCGTTGATGCTGCAGGTCGATATGGCGAACGGCCTCGGGTGGCTCGTCCCGACCATCGAGTCCGACTCCGGGAGCTCCCCGGAATGGCTCGTGCGCGCGTCGTATGAGGAACTCGAGCGGTTGGGGTATTCCGGACTCTCTTTCCCCACGCATTTCTTCACTTTGATGGATGCGATCCCGGGGGGCGGGATCGGTTCCGACCATCAGCCGTTTCTCGAAAAGAACATCCCTGCCATCGATTTCACTTCGGACTTCCAGGACCCCATTCACACACCGCAGGACAACCTGGAAAACTTCCGGATCGAGGGACTCCAACGCTCCGGCGATTTGATCCGCGCGTTGGTCGAACGGTTTGACGGAGGCGTGCCGGAGGAAACGGTGGGGCACGATTATCTTGTCCAGCTCACCTCATGGCTTCTGTTCTTCCCCCTCTGGTCCTTGAAAGCGTTTATCGGGGTTGCCCTGCTTCTTGCAACATGGACGCTCTTTCAACTGCGGCAACGACGAATACGGTATGAGTCGGAACAGCGGCCGATCATCCCCGGCCTCAAGCTGTTCCTCCTCATGCTCATTCTCCAGACGTGCGTATGGCTTTCTGAGAACGTGGTCAGTTGGATCAGTGGTGTCCGGTATCCTTGGTACGCCGATCTCGACGGTTATCAGATCCTTGCATTCCTCGGCGGAATGATCGGAGTCTGGGCTGGGATGCAACTTGCCCCGAGGCTGAACCTCCGCCGGGATCCGTACGCGTATTTTCTTCGATCCGTGGTGTGGCTTCTCCTGTTCCTTTTCCTCCTCTCCCTGATATCGGCAAAGATCGCCCTTGCGCCTTCCATGGCGCTGTTCTTCCTTTCACTTTCCATGCTCGTGAAAAAGCCGACCCTCCGATGGTTCTTCTGGATCGTGTCGCCGCATTTCATGTTTCAGCTCTTCTTCGGGGACGGATTTGAGTTCCTGGCAAGAGTGCTCCACTCCTCTCCGGAACACGGGATCGTTGGTGGCATCATACTCCACCTTGTTTTCATCCTGTTCTTTTCCCTCTGGGCATTTCCCTTCCTCCTTGGGTTCGCGGCCCTTTGGTACGAGACCGGAGAAAGCATATCCTGGATGAAACGGTACAGGGCTGGTTCGGGACTTGCCGTTGCCACCGCGGCCTTTGCCGTGTGCGTGGCATTCCTTGCCAGCAAACCGGCTTTTTCACAGGAATGGAAACAGTCGATCTGGATTGAGCAGGAGTTCGACCTGGACGGCAAGACGGCGACCCTGACGGTCCGAAGCCCTGAATATCTCAGCGGCACCCGCATCCGGTATGCCGAACGGGACACCGTTCTTCGATCCGGAGACCTGGCCATTTCCTTCGACGGACTCCCCTTTCCCCCTGAACCCTGGATCAGGGCGGAACGCGAGGTCGAGTCTCATTCATCCGATTCAGGAACAACCCTGACAATTCGCCTTCACCTTGCCACAAAGACCCGTCCTTACCGGATGACAGCTATTTATTCAAGTCTTGGGGGCCCGATCGTCGACGTCAATACACCGGCTGCCTTTACAAGAACGGAGAATACAGTGGCGATTTCCTGGTATTCCTTCCCCGATACCTCCCTGATCGTTCCTCTCACCATCACTCTCAAGCGCGGAGGGGAGATGAAAGAGAAGATTGAGGCGATTTTTGTTGAGGAACCGGTTCCGGTTCTTATCGAGAAAGAAGGGGCGAGTTTCATACGGCGGGCGGTGTTCCGGCAAGCAACCGACCTCGACACCGGCTCTTGACTCCCGCTCTCTCCATGAGAATGATGCTGTAACTTTACAGATCGACTGATAGCGTTGGATTCACAGGTTCTACGGAACTGTGAATGCCGTCCCAATATTTTTATAAGTGAGACTTGACTTTCTCCGGAGAAGTGTTATTTTTGATAACACCTCGAAGGTTGCATGTCGCATTAACTCCCAAACATGGAGTGACGTCATGGGACAATCAACCAACTATTCCAGATCCTCTTTTTCGCCTCGCATGCACGAACACGGAAAGCGACAACGTTCGGCAGAAGAACAAATGTACCGGTCCCACCGGCTTCACACTTTCACATCCTTACGCCATTATTGTACCTCTTATTGATGAAATCGGGCGCATATGCCTGAGCGGGATTTCCATCCCCTTGTCCGTACGCGCAGAAACCAAGGAATATTTACGCATTAAACCACGGGCAACCGTCTCCTAGCCCCATCCCTTGATGACGGGAAACGGAGTGCCCAAAACACCACACCAAACAAGAAGGAGGAGATATGAACAGACTGATATCAGTTCGTTCGGCGCTGTCCTTCACAGCGTTTCTCCTGTTGTTCGTTTCATCCCTCGCTTTCGCTCAGGTTACGGGAGAGGTACGTGGCACCGTGACCGATGTTGAGCGAGGCGAAGGCCTCATCGGTGCCAACGTCGTCTTACAAGGGACGAACTTCGGCGCCGCCACCAACCTGGATGGCATGTACTCCATCCGGAGCGTCCCCCCTGGGCGTTATACCGTCACCGTTCGGTACGTCGGGTATCGCCAGCAAAGCAAGGAAGTAACCGTTTCGGCCAATGCTACCGCCACGATTGACTTCCAGCTTTCCGTCTCAGCCCTTCAAATGGACGAAGTGGTCGTCACCGGCCAAGGCTCGGCCATTGAAAAACGGAAACTTGCATCCCCGATTGAGACCATCTCAGCCCGCGAAGTTTCGTCGGCCCCCGTGACCTCGATCGACCAACTGTTGCAAGGGCGCGTCCCCGGCATGGTCAGCTTCAACACCTCTGGCCAACCGGGAACTGCCGGACGTATCCGCAGCCGCGGAATCCGGAGCGCCTTCGCCAGTCAGACCCCTGTTATCTACGTCGATGGCGTGCGTGTGGACAATCAGGATAATTTCCGTTTGCAGCGCGGGACCGGAGGGCTTGTCACCAGCTCGATCGCCGACCTGGTTGTAGGACAGATTGAACGCGTCGAGGTATTGAAGGGAGGAGCTGCTGCAACGCTCTACGGCTCCGATGCCGCCGCCGGCGTGATCCAGGTCTTCACCAAGAAGGGATTTGCCGGCGCGCCGCGATGGACCTTCAGCACCTCTCTGGGAATCGATGCCCCCGAGACGCAATGGGTGGTGGAACCGTTCACCGAAGACAAGGTCTTGAAGAACGGCAACTTTCAACAGTATACGGCCAACGTTACCGGTGGAAGCGATGTTTCGAGTTACAATCTCACCGGCCGTATGCAGTCCTCCGAAGGCGTCATCGAGAAGAATAACAACCGGTATTATAATATCGGTGGCGGCATGCGCTCACAGATGGGCGACAGGCTGAGCATGGAATTCTCCGCCGGATACACGAACAGTCTCTACGGCGGCATGTTCAATAACAATGCGATCGCTTCCATCCTTGGCTCGACCGAAGATTCGACCATCCAGTCGACCCCCAACCCGGACTCCACGCTCCGTATCGCGCTCTTACCGGACCATCGTGAAGTGGTCAACAGATTTACCACGAGCGCAACAGCCCGTTACAACCCCCTCAACATGCTCGGCACACGTTTCACCGTCGGGTTGGATTACCGGAAAAACGAGCAACGCATCTTCAATCCCATTGAAGCGGCTGTCTGGACTTCCACACCCGGAGGGCAATTGGCCCGCTTCGACAGGGACTTTTTAACCATCTCGCTGGATGCAGCCGCAACGCTCTCGTACCCGAGAGAGGGTGACGTCACCTCTACTTTGACGGTCGGCGTACAAGGCTTCCGCGAAGAGGACCGTCAATCGAATGCCACCGGTTCGAACTTCCCCGTTCCCGGTACGGATGATTTCGATAATGCCGCCACGGTCACCGCAAGTGAATCAAACCAGCAACTCTTCAGTGGCGGGTTCTACATTAATGAGAATGTCGGCCTCTTCGACAGGATCTTCCTCGATGTCGGCCTCCGCATCGACGGCAACTCCGCATTCGGAAAAGACGCGGGGGTCCAGTCCTACCCCAAGGCCGGGGTTGCCTACAACCTGGCCGAGGAAACGTTCTGGCCGTTAGGTGAGTACTGGAATTCCTTCAAGTTGCGTGCTTCGTACGGACAGACCGGAAAATTCCCCAATGCCTTCACACGTGACCGGACCTTTAACGCCGGCCGGTTCCTTGGCGCGGGGCTTATAACCTTTGCCAATCCGGGCGATCCCAGTCTGAAGCCTGAGAAAACCACAACGATGGAGGTTGGGTTCGACGCCGGATTCCTGGAAGACAGAATCGCTCTCCAGGTGACGTACTTTACGGAACTGACCAAGGACGCGCTCTTTACGGTCGCTGAGCAGGTCACCAGCGGTTACGCCAGTCAACTTCGGAATGTCGGCGAGATCGAGAACAAGGGATTGGAGGTCTCCTTGAACGCAGTACCGATCTCCACACCGGATCTTGACCTTTCCGTCCGTATCTCCTACTCGAGCCTTGACAACAAGGTGAAGAGCCTTGGCGGGACCCCCCCATTCAGCATCGGCGGGTTTGCATTCCTCCCTCTTCGTATTGAAGAAGGACAACCGATCGGCGTATTCCGTCTCAACATTCCCAAGCCTGAGGGTGGGGGAGCCTATAATGCAAATGTCGTCAATCACGGAAAATCTCCGACACCGAAGCACACCGGGTCAGTCAGCGCTACGCTGACTCTCTTCCGCGATTTGCGTATCAACGCACTGGCGGATTATTCCTACGGAGCTTATATCCTGAACACCGGCGCCGTGATTCGTTTCTTCAGCGCCCTGTATCCTGAAGTAACGTGGGTCCCGTCGGGGTACGACTTCACCACCGCTTCCGAGGTCTGGATTGAAAAGGCTGATTGGTTCAAGATGCGTGAAATTTCCGCGCGGTACCAATTGCCGGCGGCATGGTATGAAAACTGGGGTCTTCGCTCGATCGGCGTCAACCTGAGCGTACGGAACCTCTTCTCCATTACACCCTCCACGCGGTTAGACCCCGAGCTTGCAGGTGTTCGGGCAGCCGGCCGCGGTCTCGATGTCGGTGGCATCAACTTCTTTACACTGTCGGCTCCACGCGAGTATCGCTTTGGGTTGGATATTTCCCTCTAACCCATGGCATGCTTCGCAGGACTAACTCAAAGAACGTTGATCCATCACCATAATGTTTGGAGAACAACCATGAAATTCCATTCTATGATAAAGAAAGGTCATCTTCCGACGATGATCATGATGGTGCTGGCCATGACCATCCTCAGCAGTTGCGAACTGATCGACCCGTCGGAAGTCCGCAACCCCCAGGTCACCGATGAAAGCCTCATCGGCCAGGCCGGTTCACTTCAGGCCGCATTGCAGGGTGTCCGGAATGAATTCACCAACGTCACCGAAAACATTGCGTACTTCACCGACGTTGTTTCGGACAACTACGACAACGTGGCAACCTTCATCTCACCCAGTGCGGATAACCCGCGGGCCATCACGTACTCTGATCTGACCCTGCCGGGCGTCTACACGCCCCCCCAGAACCTCCGGGCCTACGCGACGTTTGCCATCGAAAAAGTGGCCCCCGGGGATCCGGATCAGACGGGAGCGGCAGCCCGCATCGGCGAACTCCGATTCTACCGCGGCATGGCGACCCTGATGCTGGGCGAGAACTTTGCATTCGCCCCTCTGGCTGAAGATGCAAGCCCCAGCACGTCGGCCGAGATTATCGATGCAGCGATTCCCGACCTGAGCGCAGCATTGAGTTCAGGCCCGGCAACAATTCGGACTGCGGCGCAGTTTGCCCTCGCGCGCGCCTATCATGCCCGTGGAAATAAGGCACAGGCTGTCAGCGCCGCAACCGCGGCCCTGGGATTGTCCGCAACATACGTCTTCTCCGCCTCGTTCGATGCCCAGACCAATACCAATTCGGCATGGACGTTCGCTGTTGCCCGTGCGTTGAACGACATCCAACCGTTGGCGCGTCTGGATTATCTCGATCCGAAGTATACCGATGCGACGGGCATTTCTCCCATCGCGGTTTTGAAAGCGGAGGAGATGTTCCTCATCCAGGCCGAGGCGGCGATCTCGGACAACAACCTCGCCGGAGCCAGGACGCAGATGAAGAACGCGATCACCCTCGCGCTGAGCACAACCGGTGGGCGAACGGTGGTCAATTTCCGCGATGTCGACCCCCGGACCAACAGGGCCCGCACCGACGCGACGCTGGTCAAGGCCGATGCGGATGCTCCTGCACGGGCCGGGCTCGTCCGGGCCCGCGGCGGCGCCACCATTCCGATCAAGCAGATCTCCAACACCAGCATCAGCGAGGCCGATGTCGATCTCCTGGTGACGGTAGCGGAACATCTCTCTATGCTCCACCTCCTCCGCCAGGAGATCTTTTTCCTCGAAGGCAGGCGCATGAGCGATCTCGGTATCCGTTTACCAGTCCCAACGCGCGAGCTGGAAACCAATCCGACGATGTCCAAGACAGGACCCGGTTCCCTCGTGGTCGTGCCGGCCTACATTCCCAACGGGAGCGAAATGGACAATTTCACTCTTGCCGGAACAACGGCTACGATCCTGCACAACATGAACAAGGTGCTCGCGAACAACAAGGTGGCACGGTTCACCATCCCGTAGTCCGTCAGAAGGGGGATGAAACACCAAAGGAGGCTCATACGAGCCTCCTTTTTTTTGTCTCCCACCGGACGCCGCATTAGCGCAGGACCAGCGATGCCACGTTTTCAATATGGTAGGTATGGGGGAACATATCGACGGGTTGGAGTTCCCGGAGAGCGTACTTCTCCGCACAGAGCAATTTGACGTCGCGGGCCTGCGTGGCGGGGTTGCAACTGACATACACCATCCGTGAGGGGGAAAGCGCAAGGATTTCCTCGACGACTTTCGCATGCATCCCGCTCCTGGGTGGGTCAATGATGAGAACGTCCGGTTTGTTGTGAGCGTTCATCCACTCGGTCTCCTTCCTGAGACGGTCCTTGAGATCCCCTAAAACGAAGGTGCAGTTCGTCACGTTGTTCCGTTCCGCGTTCTTCCGCGCGTCCGTCACGGCGCTCTCGACCGACTCGATGCCGATCACCGCCTTCGCTGCCTCAGCGACAAACAGGGCGATCGAACCCGTGCCCGAATAGAGATCCCAGACAATATCCGTCGGCTTTAACGCCGCGAACGACCGGGCAACGGTATAGAGGCGCTCCGCCTGGGCCGTGTTCGTCTGGAAGAATGAACTGGCGGAGATACTGAACGTGCAGTTTCCCAACCGCTCGTGAATAAGCCCGCTCCCGTGATAAACTTTCTCCACCTCCCCGAATGCAATCTGCGCTTTCTTCGCATTGATGGTGTTCACCACCGTCGTCACGCCGGGAACGGCATCGCACAATTCATTTGCATAGCGCCTCATCACGTCAGGGCGATCCTCGAAGGTGACAAGATTGACCATGAGTTCACCGGTCCGTTTGCTTTGGCGGATGACGAGAAAGCGAAAGTATCCGGCATGCATGTCCGAGCTATAGACGGGAAGGCCGCAGCGCCGTGCGAATTCCCGCGTGAAAGTCATGATGGCATTGGATTCGGGGGACTGCAGGTGGCACTCGCGGATGTCAAGCACCTTGTCGTATCGCTGAGGAACGTGCAGACCCAGGTAGAGGTTGGGGGTAAAGGGTGGTAAATCGTCGTTTGTCTCTCCCGGGTCAACCCTTGCCGGGGGCGCAACGAGCCATTCCTGGTCTGAGAACGAATACTCCATTTTATTCCGGTAAAAATACCTCTCGTCCGATCCGATGATTGGGAGAACTTCAGGATTCGAGAATCCGCCGATCCGTTCGAATGCGTCCACCACATGCTGCCGCTTGAACCGCAGTTGAGCTTCATAGTCCACATGCTGCCACTTGCACCCACCGCACACGCCGAAATGTTCACAGCGGGGTGCTGTGCGCAGGGGGGACGGTTGTTCGATCGCGATAACCCTTGCTTCGGCGAATTTTTTTTTGACCTTGAAGAGTCGAGCTTTAACCACGTCACCCGGCACAGCCCCTTCGACAAAAACGACAAACCCTTCCACACGGCCGACGGTTTTCCCTTCGTACGCAGCGTCTTCGATGGTGAGCTGAAGCTCATCCCCCCGCTTGAGGTCCATTCGGCCCCTCTGCACGAGATCGGTCATAAGCTCATCCAATAACTGATTTTCAACAGGAGGACATTCTCCAGTGGAAGTTGGAAGGTCTCACTGAAATCATTCCCCAACGAGGTTCCGTACATTTCGTGCTCTCCATGGCGGAATTGAGACCAGACGAGATAGACGGTGCTTCCCGGCAAATACTCCCACCGGAGAACGAGATTGGAATTCAGCGACAGCCTGTTGAAGTCATTATTGAGATTGGCGAAAGCCGGGCCGGCCGGCTCCAATCTCCCATCCCGATAGTACGACTGGTACCGCTCGTACTTCCCCTTGGCAAAGAAAAGCTGAAGGTACCATTGAAGTGTAAGGTCGCGGGTGAACACATGAGATCCCCGGGAAGTCAGATCCCACTCCGAGGTTGTCCGCTCTGCAAAGATTGCGGGGTCTTCCGGCAGCCCCGGATTCATGACCCATGCAAGCACGTTGTTGCGTCGGACATAGTCAAACTCGAATTCCAGCGTCAGGTTTGAAGCGGGTTTGAGTTCAAGCTCCAATCCCGCTCCAAACCATCGACCGTTTCGTGTATCGCGACCGATCTCCACCCCTGCATCCGCCACAACCTGCTCACGGTTATCGGTTTCAAGGGAAAACCTCAGGGTCCTCGTCGCCGGTTTGTGATAGAGGCCCCTCCCCCTCGTTTCGCGATCATCATGCTTCCCCTCGTTGACCTGGCCGCTCAATTCCATCTCCCAATAACTCGGCAATAACACGTACCCCAGGAGGTCGATGGAGTGGAAGAGCTCTGCACCATCGAAGGTGCGACGCAAATGCCAACTTGTACTGAGATTGTAGATCCGCTTCCAATCGGTCACCTCATCGTCGCGATAGAGAAGTTGTGCCAGCCAGCCATAATCATTTGGTCTCCGGAAAAAACCGATATCGTTGATGTTATACCGCTTCGAAGTGTAGTCAAAGGAGGCGAATCCCCTCCAATGAGTCCCCCCATCCTTGCTGAAGTTCAGCTTTCCGGCCGACCCGTCCATGCGCTGGTCCGCGAAGCCCGTCGTGCGGGAGCCGCCCCAGAATCCATCCACGCGGTACATGCTTTCCTGAAATTTCAGATTCCAGTCAATGCCCGTCGTCCATGCCGGAAGACGCCCCTCCCTGTTGACGGAAGTCAGGATCATCCCCACGTTCGAGTTGCCGCTGAAATCCTGTCGCAGTCGAACGAGGCCGTAATTGGCGAGTGGTTCCACTACTGTTTCCCGTTTTTCCCCGAGGCCATCGACGAGAATCGCCGTCTCCTCTCGCGTGACCGCTTCGAGTACGCCGATCGAGAGGCCGTTCGCCGTCTTTCCAGAAATCTTGGCTGCCCCGAGGATCGTCGCAAAGCGCGGCTCGTGTTCGACATAGCCTCCCGGCGGCGGGTCAATATTGAGAGCGCGCCCGATTCTTCGCGAATAGAACAGGCCGGGTCCGGTCGGACCGCCAAACGTGGTGAAGCGGATGATCTGCGAACCCTCGACGAAGAAGGGACGTTTTTCCGGATAGAACGTTTCGAACGTCGAGAGGTTCAACTCCGCGGGATCAGCCTCAACCTGACCGAAGTCCGGATTGAAGGTCGCATCAACCGTCAATCCCGAACCGTGCTGATACTTGAGGTCGAATCCCGCGTCACCGGTGATGTCCCTTCCATGCGGGTAGGATCTCGACTTCGGGAGGAATCGACCGCTCCCGACACTGTAAGGGATAACCTGCACTCCGGCGGGAGGAGCGATGTTTTCGATCCCCGTAAGATGTCCGAATTTCGACACCCAACCACTCTCGCTCCGCTTGATCAGTGCCCAGTGCTGGACCTCGCTGTCGCGGGCGATGTGCCGAACGATCTGCAAACCCCACTCCCTGACCTCCTCCCCGGAGAACCGAAGCGCTTGAAACGGGATCTTGTACTCCGCGATCCAACCCCGGTTCGTGATTGCCGTCTCGACATCCCACACGGCATCCCACGAATCGTCCTCATCGTCTCCATCGTTAAACTGCAGGATGTCGATCTTGACCCCGGCCGCGCTGACGGTAAACTCGAACGCCGTCTGGTGATCATGGTAGCTGTCGATCCGAACAGAAACCCAGTCGGTCACCACCTCGTCATCCCTTCGGGCAAGACGCGCCATGATTTTCGAGGGATCGCGATCCTCCATCATGCAACTGACATAGAGCGCCTCGGCGTCATACAGGAAACGGACTTCCGTTTTCTGCGTCGCCGGTTCTCCTTCCGCGGGATTCTGCTGCCAAAATTCCGTTTCCGGTTTCGCCAGTTGCCACTCCGGTTCATCGAGCCTTCCATCAATACGCGGTGCAACCGTGGTGCGTGCGGCAACGGCCTTCTTCGGATTATTCCCGGCGGAGAGAAGCAGCGGGACAACCGCCAGCATCAAGACACACATCAACATCAATCTCATCGACCCCTCATGTTATTATTATTCAGGTATACTTCCCTGCACCATCGGACTGTGAACAAAAAGCCCCCAGCATCATCTGCCGGGGGCTTTCACCATACTTCATCCCCCATCGATTTTTTACACTCCAGCCTTACACCGATGTCGCTGCCTTCAGGAGTGCGTTGACTTTGTCGAGTGATTCCGCTTCCGCGTAGAACCGGATCAGGGGCTCCGTGCCGGAAGCCCGCACCAGCACCCATCCATTCTCAACGAACAACTTCACCCCGTCCTTTGTTTCAACCCGCTGAACCGGAAACCCTGCGAGATTTTTCACCCCTTTTTTATACACGGCAAGAATGCGATTCTTCTCTTTCTCCGTCAGGTGGGCATCGATGCGGTTGAAGAAATGCCAGCCGAACTCCTCCATCAACTCCCTGACCAGGTCGCTCAGTTTCATCTTCCGGGTCGCCATGATTTCACACAACATCAGGCCGATAAAAATGCCATCGCGCTCGGGCAGATGTCCTTTGACGCCGAGCCCGCCGCTCTCCTCGGCCGCGATCAGGATGTCCCGCTCCGTCATAAGCCGGCAGAGGTGCTTAAAGCCGACCGGTGTTTCATGAAGAGTCAGTCCGTACTTGGTGCACATCTTGTTGATGATCTGGCTGACGGAAATGGATTTTGCAACCTCGCCGGTCATCTTCTTCTGTTCCACGAAATACTTGAGCAGCAATGCGAAAATCCTGTGCGAATCGACAAAATTGCCGTCTTCATCCATCGCTCCCACCCGGTCCGCGTCCCCGTCGGTCGAAATCCCGATGTCGCATCCCCGCATGACAACGGTCGAGGCAAGGTCCTTCATGTTCTGCGTCAACGGTTCCGGGTGCGCGCCGCCGAACGACGGGTTGAAGGAACTACGCAACTCGGCGCGCGTCTCCACAAGCTGTCCCAAAACCCCCTGCCCTGCTCCGAACATCGCATCATAGGCGATCTTCATCCCGGAGGACCGGATGACATCAAGGTTGATTTTTCCCTTGAGATCCTCCACGTAGACGGAGGTAAAATCGCTAACCTTGATCGTTCCCCTCTTGACCAACTCCTGGAAAGACTTTTTACTTTTGACTTTTGACTTTATTACTTTTTTAAGTTCCTTCTCAACCTTCCCGATCATCTCCGGGTGAGCAGGGCCTCCGAAATCTCCCTTGATCTTGAAGCCGTTGTACTTCGACGGATTGTGACTTGCGGTGATGACAATCCCCCCCGCGGCATTCAACTTCCTGGTGAGGAGGGAAACCATCGGTGTGGAGGAGATGGCATCGGACAGGATCACTTTGATTCCCCTGTTCGCCAGCACTTCCGCCGTCGTCTCCGCGAACTCGCGGGAAAGGAACCGCGCGTCGTACCCGACGACGATGCCGTTTCGGATTTTTTTATGGCGCTTGAAATAGTTCGCGGTCGCGAGCGCGACCTTCGCCACGTTCTCGAACGTAAAGTCGGCCGCGATGACCCCGCGCCAACCGTCGGTGCCGAATTTGATTGTGCTCATGGTTCTCGTTTCGTCATTGTTCTCTCACATCGCACACTCGTAAGGCAGGAGACGAGCTTTCAATCCCCCATTCTCCCCTGCCCACGACGTACCCCGGCTCAATCCAAACTGACATTCAACGCCCCGAATCCCGCGTAGTATCCGTTCGTATCCAACTCCTCTTCAATGCGGAGCAACTGGTTGTACTTCGCGATCCGGTCGGTGCGGCTGGCGGAGCCGGTCTTGATCTGCGCCGAATTTGTCGCCACAACGATATCGGCGATGGTCGTATCCTCCGTCTCGCCGGAGCGGTGGCTCAGGACCGTTGTATAGCGCGCGCGTTTCGCCATTTCGATGCAATCCAGCGTCTCCGTCAACGTGCCGATCTGGTTCACCTTGATCAGGATCGAGTTGGCAACCCCCCGGTCGATTCCCTTGGCAAGATATTCGACGTTCGTGACAAAAACATCGTCTCCCACCAATTGGACCTTCTCCCCCAACGCGTCCGTCAGCATCTTCCACCCTTCCCAATCGTTCTCCGACATCCCGTCCTCAATGGAGGCGATGGGATACTGTCGCACCCAATCCACCCAGAATTTGGCCATCTGTTCCGGCGTCCGCTCCGATTTGTCCGACTTGGTGAAGATGTACTTCTTTTTCTCGGCGTCGTAAAATTCACTTGCAGCCGGATCGAGGGCGATGTAGACCTGTTCCCCCGGTTTGTAGCCTGCCTTCTGGATCGCCTCGAGAATCACTTCGACGGCCTCGACGTTGGACTTCAGGCTTGGCGCGAAGCCCCCTTCGTCACCGACCGCCGTGTTGTAGCCTTTCTTGTGAAGAACGGACTTCAGGGAATGAAAAATCTCCGCGCCCATCCGCAGCGCCTCGGCAAACGAAGGGGCATCGATGGGCATGATCATGAACTCCTGCGGGTCCACATTGTTATCGGCATGCTTGCCGCCATTCAAAATGTTCATCATCGGCACGGGGAGAACGCGGGCGTTGGTCCCTCCGATGTACCGGTAGAGAGGCACCTTCAGCGAACTCGCGGCGGCTTTCGCCACGGCAAGGGAAACACCAAGGAGGGCATTGGCACCGAGCTTGCTTTTGGTCGGCGTCCCGTCCAGTTGCAGCATCATCTTGTCAATGCCGATCTGGTCCGTTGCCTCGAAGCCGACGACCTCCTCGGCCAGCGTCGAGTTGACATTCTCAACCGCCTTTAAAACCCCTTTGCCGTTGTAACGGGCTTTATCGCCGTCGCGCAACTCAACGGCTTCGTTCTCGCCGGTCGAGGCGCCGCTGGGAATGGCCGCGCGGCCCAGGGTTCCATCCTCAAGCGTGACTTCGACTTCAATGGTAGGATTGCCGCGCGAGTCGAGAATTTCGCGGGCCCAAACATCGGTAATCGTGGTAGCGGACATGATGAACTCCGGGAATTATCTAAAGAGAGGCTTTCAGACTGCGGTGGATTGAACAATGCGAACCAATTAAGCCAAAAAAAGGGGGAAATGCAACGCGAGGAGCTTGCCAGCATAGATGAAAAGAGACCCACGAATCTCCACCAATCATTGAAGTCATAAAAGAAGAAATCACCGAAAATCAAGTTTTTCTTCGTGAAGATTCGTGGGACAAATGTTCAACAACCGAAGGAGGGGATTCTCAATTTCGAGACCCGAGTTTCTCTTCCATCCAATCGCACAATTTCAACCGCTCCTCTATCTCCAGGCCCTGAGCCCCTCCCGTCATGACATTGAGCGCCTGCCAGTAAGAGATTTTTGCCTTCTGATAGTTCCCAAGGGAGAAGTGGAGGTTACCCATCCTGCGCAGACGATGATACTCGAGCGCATCGAACTTCATCCTCGGAATTCCCTCAAGGAGTTCAATCGCTTTCTCCGGTTCCCGCGAAACGATCTCCCGCGCAAGGAGGAACCCGGGGAGAGGCTCGTTGGGAGAGGCCGACACAAGTCGATGCAACAGTCCCTCTCTCTCCTGGTCTTCCATCTCCGCCCGGAAAAGCGTCCGGATCTCGGACGAAGCCCATCTTCCAAACAGGATCTCCTGCCGCAGGGCACTCGCTTCATCATACCCCATGCTGAGCCGGGCAAGCACAACATCCTGGTACAACTTTTTCGCCCTCGGAATGGAATCCATTGCCCAGTAGGCGTCACCCAGCATCAATTTGAGCGGGAGGAGTGTATGGGCGACGGCAGAATCCTGCAGTTTCTCCTCCACGAACCTAATCGTTTCTTCGTACAGTCCCAGCCGGAACAGGGACAATGCCTTCTGGTTGGTTGCCTCGATATTGTTGCTCAGCTCCAACGACTTCGTCGACGATGCCAGGGCGGCCGCGTACTCTTTCCTCCCCAAAAGCTCACGGGTCTCAGCATTGAGATTGGCGATCACGCGGGCACACTCCTTCGCAAAGATCGAGGGGCGCTTGAACACGTACCGCGCTTTTTCGCGATCGGCATCGTTCAATGCATAGCGCGCGAGGAAGCGCCGCCATTGCCCCAGCAGCGCGGGAAGCTCCCGGTTATAGGCCGTTTCAAAACTGCCGAACTGGTAGACAAGTTTATACCGCTGAATGCCAAACCGGTCGATCAGGAATCGGGCGAACGAACCGGCCAGTACGTAGCTAACTCCCGGGTGCGCCTGCATGAACCCGGTTAGGGAGAAGAGCCCTTCCATATCCGGTTTAAGGTCGACGGCGAACGCCATGGCGGCAAGTTTGTGAATATGCTCATAGTACTCCACCTGTTCTGCCGCGACGGCCAACCCTTCGATTAATCCCGAATTCACTCCGACGCGTACGAACGGGAATCCGAACTCCGCTGCCATCACATGGACGAGCTCATGCTTCAACACTCCGTCCACATCCGCGAGGTTGAGATGGATCTCCCACAACCAGGGTTTCGCAATATTCGTCCCACGGGCTCCCATGAGCCTTCCTTTCTGCTCCGGCGAAGCGTACAAATAGGAAGTGATCTTTTTGTCCGGACTGACCCTGAGAAACTGAGCGATCTCCCGGTAATGGAATTCATGAAGCTGAATCAGATGATCCCGATGTCGACCCGTCACCATGGTATCGGGAAAGACGATCACGAAATGGTCGGTTTCGACGACCGCGCCGAGCTCGTCACGAATATGATCTTCGGATGATGACAGCGCCAGCCGATCGCTGAAGAACCACATCCCGACAAGACAGAGGGAGAAGGCTCCTGCAGCAGGGAGCTCCCACGATCGCCTGATCTGCGGCGATTCGGTATCCGTTGCGGATTGCACGGACCGGCGTTCCGCAACGACGGCCAGGAGGAGCAACACCAGCGAGGCCCCAAGTGTCCCGATCCTGTACAGCAGCAGCCGGTCGAGAACGTTGAGTGTTTCATCATACGTGAACCCCGGGAAATATCCGAGCATGGGATTGAAGGCGAAGATCTGCGGCCCGGAGAGGGTCACGATAACGATATGCGACAGGGTGCCGACCCAGAGCATCACAAACAACGTCCGCCGCCAGCTCTTCAACCAGGCGGCAACAAGGAGGGCAAGTGCATGGCTGAACACTACTGCCGGAAGGGGGAGGAGAGCAAAGAGCATCAGGCCATGCGGGAACGAGCAGTTCTTGATGAAGAACGCATTGACACTGATGATTGCAAGCGGTATGACCAAGAGAACCGACAAACGTGAAAGCAAATGGAAGGAGAACCGCCAGACGGATCCCCTGCCTGCCTCCCCGCTTTTCTGCCAGGACGATATCGTCACGAGTCCTGCGAGCAAACTGAGTAGCAGGCTCATGAGAGCGGAAAATTCAAATCCGAGGTAATTAAAGAGGGGAATCCGGGTGCAGAGAAGCGATACGAGGGTAACAAGGAGAGCGGCTGTCAGGAAGGCCCGGTCGGAGAGAATTCGACTGTTCATGGAGATATGAAATCCGGAGACAGGCTTGATGGATCAATCACCTTCAACTTTCAACCTTCAACCTTTTTCAAAACTCCTCCCCCGCCACCCGCCGAATATCGGCTCCCAGCCCCTGGAGTTTTTTCTCGATGCTTTCATACCCTCGATCGAGATGATAGACGCGGAGCACCTCCGTGGTTCCTTCCGCGGCCAGTCCGGCAAGAATCAGTGAGGCGCTCGCCCGAAGGTCGGTGGACATCACCGTGGCTCCGGTCAACTTCTTCACCCCCATGACCGTGGCGATATTTTCCTTGATGGTGATATTGGCCCCGAGCCGTGCCAACTCCGGTACGTGCATGAACCGGTCGAAATAAATCGTATCGGTGACAACGCTGGTTCCTTCTGCCCGGGCCATCAGCGCAATCCATTGCGCCTGCATATCGGTCGGGAACCCCGAATAGATCGAGGTTGTGACGTTGACCGCCCGGATGGAGTTGGGCGGCTGGAGTTCGATAAAGTCCGGGCCGTATGTCAACCGCGCTCCGACGTCTTCCAGCTTCGTCGTGACCGCACTGAGATGGTTCGGGTTGCATCGCTCGACGCGAACGGTCGCTCCCCGTTCTCCGGTAAGAGCCGCCGCGACGAGAAACGTCGCTGCCTCGATCCGGTCCGGGATCGTCGTGATATCGGCCGGGTGCAATTCATCGACCCCTTCGATGACCAGGTGGTTTCCGCCGACCCCTTCGATCTTCGCCCCCATCTTGATCAGGAACTCTCCCAACGCCGTGATCTCCGGCTCCATCGCTGCGTTATCAATGACGGTCGTTCCTTTGGCAAGCACGGCTGCCATCATCACATTTCCAGTGGCCCCGACGCTCGAGACGTCGAAGACAATCCTCGCTCCCTTCAGTCTGGATGCTTTCGCCCGGATGTATCCCGCTTCCACCTCGATCTCGGCCCCTAATTTCCGAAGCCCTTCAATGTGCAGGTTCACCGGGCGGGGCCCCCAGGCACACCCCCCGGGAAGCGATACGAGGGCATGGCCGTACCGGGCGACCAGCGGTCCGAGCACATAGATCGAGGCGCGCATTTTTTTCACGTGCTCGTAGGGAGCCTCGAACTTCGTCACGTGGGAGGCATCGACGGACAGCGTATGATCGGAGTGCTTGAACCCGAGCCCCATCGATTCGAGAAGTCGTGACATCGTGATGATGTCGCGAAGCTGCGGTGTATTTTGGAGCGTGTAGGAGCCGGGAGCCAGCAATGTCGCGGGCATCAGTGCAAGCGAAGCGTTTTTTGCACCGCTGATCTGAACCGTGCCGCGAAGTCCCTTGCCGCCGCGAATCACAAATTTATCCAAGCGTGGTCCTCTTTGGGAAGAATGGGAAGCAGTGGAGAATGCCGTGCAAAATATAACCCTTAAACGAGTGAAAGGCAAAGCAGGGACGTGTGGCGCTCATGGCAGATTGCCGGTGTTGCGGTATAGCCGTTCTTGTATTTCGTTCATTTTTTCCCTACACTTTTTCGGAAAGAAGCTCTCCTCCGCTCCTTTCCACCCAAACCCACTCTCACTCTTCACATTCAGCATCCGGAATCTATGTCTGTCCAGATCATTGTCGGCGCGCAGTGGGGCGACGAGGGGAAAGGAAAGATCGTCGACCACCTGAGCGAGCATGTCGACATTGTTGCGCGGTACCAAGGGGGTGCCAACGCCGGCCACACCGTCGTCATCCCAACCAAGGGCCCGAACGGCATCACGACACGGGAATACGTCCTCCACCTCATTCCGTCGGGCATCTTCCATTCGCATGTCACCTGTGTGATCGGCAACGGCGTCGTCATCGACCCGGTTGCCCTGATGTCCGAAATCGGGCAGCTTCAGGCGGCGGGGGTCGATCTCCACGGCCGACTCCTCGTCAGCCACAATGCCCACCTCATCATGCCGTATCACAAGTTGCTCGATTCGATCCGGGAACAAGGGGAGAACAAGATCGGCACCACGGGCCGAGGGATCGGTCCGGCCTACATCGACAAGTACACGCGAACCGGGATCCGGGTCGTCGACCTGTTGAACAGGGACGTTCTCTGCAAGAAGCTCAAGCAGAACATCGAAGAAAAGAACGAACTGCTCAAAAACATTTACCGCTCCCGCACGCTCGACGTCGACGAGATCATCAACGAGTACCAGGAGTTCGACAAGAAGATCGATCAGTACGTCACGGACACATCGGCCTACCTGCACAACGCCCTTCAGAAAAAAAAGAAGGTATTGGCCGAAGGAGCCCAGGGGGCTTTCCTGGACGTCGATCACGGGACGTACCCGTTCGTGACCTCCTCGAGCCCGACGAGCGGCGGCGCCTGCACGGGGTTGGGCATTCCGCCGACCTCCATCACTTCCGTCACCGGCGTTGTGAAAGCATATTCCACGCGCGTCGGGAACGGACCGTTCCCCACGGAACAACTCAATGAGGTGGGCGAGCGCCTGCGATCGACGGGAGGGGAATACGGCGCGACGACGGGCCGCCCCCGGCGCTGCGGCTGGCTCGACCTGGTAAGTCTTGCGTATTCGGTACGCGTCAACGGCATTGAACGGATCGCCATCACCAAACTCGACGTGCTCGACGACTTCGATGAGATCAACGTGTGCACCGGGTACACGTTGAACGGAAAAAGGATTACGGGATTTCCCACCGACGTGCAGACGCTGGAGGCCATTGATCTGGAATACCGCGTGTTCAAGGGGTGGAAGACAAAGACCTCGGACGTGCGGAGCTACGGCAAACTGCCGGCCCGTGCACGGACGTACATCGAAGCCATCGGAAAAATCCTCCGGACAAAGATCTGGATGGTCTCGGTCGGTGCGCGGCGCGATCAAACATTAACGGTACGGTAGCTTTCCCCCCTTGGCCTCTATTCCAAAAACCGCCCCTCCACAGTCAAGCGAGATCAAGGTTATCCTCCTTGTCTTCGCGTTCCTCATTGTCGGGGGAACGCTCTGGTATACCCACCAGCTTGTTCAGGACCTGCAATCTAAAGAGCGCGATATTGCCGACCTGTATGCGAAATCCCTAGAGTACCTCGGCAGCGGCAGGAGCCAGGACGGCGATTATAGTTTCATCCTCGACAACGTCATCCAGAAAATCGATTTCCCCATTATTTCGACCGATGCGAACAAGGAACCGCTGCAGCCTTATTCAGCAACGACCCGCAACGTCGACCTCGACACCACCCTCTCGCCTGAACAACAGCGGATTCACCTGAAAGGACTCATCCTTGAGATGGACGAAACCAATCCGCCCATCCGGGTCACCTTCGGCAACGGCATCATCCTGAATTACGTTCATTACGGCGAATCGAAACTCATCAAACGGCTTCGGATCCTCCCGTACATCGAATTCGGGGTCGTAGCCCTCTTCATCCTGATCGGTTACATCAGCTTCAGCTACATCAAAAGGAATGAACAAAGCAACATTTGGGTCGGCATGGCGCGCGAGACGGCGCACCAGCTCGGAACGCCAATCTCCAGCATGATGGGATGGGTGGAACTCCTGAAACACCAGTCGGGTGACGGCAACCCCTCGATTGCAGAGACACTCCACGACATGGATAACGACCTGCAGCGGCTCCAGAAGATTGCCGATCGTTTTTCCAAAATTGGATCCAAACCCGACCTGAAGGACGAGAACCTCAGCGAGGTCGTGGAAAAGGTGATCCAGTACTTCCAACGCCGCATCCCGCAGACGGGCAAGCGCATCCAGATCGTCATGGAACCGGCAGACGCCGTCTTCGCGCGGATCAACCGCGAGTTGTTCGAATGGGTAATCGAAAACCTGATCAAGAACGCACTTGACGCCATTGAATCAGGGGTGGGAACTGTCACACTCTCCGTTGGTGAACGCCCTCATTATATCTATGTCGATGTCGCGGACAACGGGAAGGGGATCGACCCGGGGTCCAAGAAAGAGATCTTCCGCCCGGGATTCTCCACGAAGAAGCGGGGTTGGGGATTGGGGTTAAGCCTCTCCCAGCGGATTATCGAAACCTACCACAACGGCAAGCTCATGCTCAAGGAAAGCCGGCCGGGAGCGGGAACGACATTCCGCATCCGGTTAAAGAAATAAAGCGTCGCGACCCAAGCGTTACCAATACCCGTCATGGAGGAAAGATGATCACAACACGCTTCCTTGCTCCGTTCCTGTTCATCATGTATGCCCCCTTCATTTCCGCACAACCGCTAGACCGCACAATTGAAAACGCGCTCCCCTCGCTTCTCGACACATACCGGCATCTTCACGCCAATCCTGAGATTTCTTATTACGAGGAGAAAACGGCTGCGTTCGTGGCAAAGGAATTGGGCCGTCTGGGGTTTACCGTCGCAGAACGAGTCGGTAACTACGGCATCCCCAACCGGACGTGCTACGGGGTCGTCGCCGTGCTGAAGAACGGAACGGGCCCGACCGTACTGGTGCGGACCGATCTCGATGGCTTACCCATGGAGGAGAAGACGGGGCTCCCCTATGCAAGCACGGTTCGCACTAAAAACGAAACGGGGGAGGAAGTCGGGGCAATGCACGCCTGCGGGCATGATATTCACATGACTTCCTTCCTCGGGACAGCCCGGATGCTGGTGCAACTGAAGAACCGGTGGCAGGGAACGCTCGTGATGATCGGTCAGCCCGCGGAGGAACGGGGAGCCGGCGCGAAAGCCATGCTCAACGACGGTCTGTACACAAGGTTTCCGAAACCGGATTTTGCCATCGCGTTGCATGACAACGCAACGCTGGAAGCGGGAAAAGTGGGAGTGACTGAAGGCTTTGCATTGGCAAGCGTGAACTCCGTGGATATGGCGGTTCGCGGCGTCGGGGGCCACGGGGCCTACCCTCATACCACCAAGGATCCCGTGGTGATCGCATCGGAGATCGTCCTTGCCCTGCAGACCATCGTCAGCCGGGAAGTGTCTCCGCTCGACCCGGCGGTGGTGACCGTCGGCGCCATCCATGGCGGAACCAAGCACAACATCATTCCCGATGAAGTCCACCTGCAGTTGACCGTGCGCGCCTACAAGGAACCGGTGCGAAAGACCATTCTTTCGGCAATCAAACGTATTGCGGAGGGCATTGCCCGTTCAGCGGGAGTACCCGAAGACCGGCTTCCGATTGTGAAGGTCGATGAGAACGAATTCACGCCGGCAACCTACAACGATCCTGCATTGACACGAAGGCTGGCAACAACATTTGAAGCGGCGCTCGGAAAGGAAAATGTCGTGGCGGTTGATCCCGTGATGGGGGGAGAAGATTTCGGGAGGTTTGGGCTCGACGGGCAGGTGCCCGTTTCTCTCTTCTGGCTTGGCGCCGTCGATCCAAAAAAGGTCGAGGAAAGTCTGGCCAAAGGCGTCTCACTTCCCTCCCTCCATTCCAGCCTGTTCGCCCCCTTGCCGGAGCCGACGATCCGGACCGGTGTGAAAGCCATGACTTCCGCCGTGTTGGAACTCATGAAAAAATAGAAGGCGACGATTGCTCGCCGCCTTCGGAACTTCGGATCCGGACCGCGGTTAAAATCTCACCGCAGAGACACAGAGGACACAGAGGGTTGTTCGAAATTATTAACAAGTCTTTTCAGTCCATGCTTTAGAACAGGGACGTTAAAATTTATAAGGAGACCAACCGATATACCTGAAAGCCGAAGATATGTCAACAATTGAGCCTGATGGATTGGAAAGAGCGATTCAACCGATTTAATTTCCAAAACAACTTTCCTTTCAACAACCACATCTAGTCTGTAACCACAGTCGAGTTGGATTCCCTTATACATAAGAGATAAAGGCTTTTGACGTTCATAGTGAATCCCTAAGGCGGATAGTTCAAAGCAAAGGGGTTCTTCATGCGTGGACTCCAAAAGTCCCGGCCCCAGCACTTTGTGAACCTCGATAGCTGCCCCAATTATTTTCTGCGTTAATATGTTCTCGTTCACCTTCTCCTCCGCGTCCTCCGCGCCTCTGCGGTGAATAGTAACTCCGACTCAACTCCTTACGCGGGTTGTGTTGGAATCTGTTGCGGTGGATTCTTCGGGCGGAAGAGCGCGTAGCCGAGCAACGCTCCGAGGATCGAGAAGATCGGGTACACGATCAGCGTAACGAACAAATTGCCGAGGATACCCGAAACGCTCGCCGAATCCTTCAAGGACGTTTCAAACTGTTCCCGCAACTGCTCCACTGCATCACTCGGAAGACTCCCATCCTCCGCAAGACGTTCAAGGGCTTTTTCGATGATCGAGCGAAGAAACTCCGCTTCCACCGGTCCCAAAATCGCCAGGATCAGGACACCGATGAGTGTGGAGACGAACGCGCCGGCAATACCGGACACCAACCCGAGAATGAGCGCATCCGAGGACTCCAGCGGCTGCATCTCCGGTGTGAATTCGTTCTTGTAGAGAACCATCGTCAATAAACCGCCGAGCCACACCCCCGCACAACAGCAGCAATTGATGAGGCTGATGCCGGGGATCCCGGCTACCACGCCGATCACCGCCCCCCCGATCAATCCCGCACGCCACTTACTGGGTTTCTCGAGCATACGATGAACCTTCCTTGATGGTGAATCGCGTTCGAAGTTGGGAAACCCCCTCGGTAAAAAGGGGTACGACATACCAGGGCATCATCAAACCAAACAGGGCACCGGTCGCAACACGTGAGGCCGTCGTGCTCTCATACCCTGTGACCAGACTCAGAATCGCATCAGCGGCTATCGGAACAAGTCCAAGGAGAATCCAGGACCGGCTTGGAAGTGCGCGGATGGACGTCCTTCTCCATAGCACCAGAGCGAGAGTCGAAACGAAGAAACTGAAATAGATTGCTGAACAACGGACACAGACGCCGAATTTTTCGCCAGCAACATGAAACGAGCGATGGTCAAACTGGTGGCAAACCGGTGCATAGATGGAATAGAAAGCCGAACCGATGGGGCTTCCGGCCGCCCTCAAGATGGGTGCGAGCAGAATGCCCGCCGACCAGAGGCCGACAAGGAGAAGAATGACGAGTTGAATGGGCTTGGAAGGTTGCATGGAAATGTTGCAGCCATTATCGCGAGTATTGGGGTCTTTGTCAAGAAGCAGAGAAGACAGATTGCAGATAGCAGATCACTGATAAGAGTAAACAGCCTTCTTGATCTGCGCCCCTTCATCTGCCGTCTGCAATCTGTTCTCTGCCGTCTGCCTTCTTGCATCTCATTCCATATTCCGGTATTTTTGTTCCCACCTTTTACACACGATGGCAACACCAGCGAAATACACGGTAGGATTGATCCAGATGGCCTTCGGCACCGATTCCGAGGCCAACCTGCAACGGGCCATCGGCAAGATTGAAGAGGCGGCGCAGAACGGCGCACAACTCGTCTGCCTGCCGGAGCTGTTCCGTTCCCAATACTTTTGCCAGAGTGAGAATGCGGACCTTTTCAACCTCGCGGAACCGGTTCCCGGTCCCACTACGAAAGCCCTCGGAGAAGTCGCCAAAAAGCTAAGGCTTGTCATTGTCGCTCCACTGTTTGAGCGCCGAGCCCCCGGCATCTATCACAATAGCGCCGCCATCATCGAGGCGGACGGAACCATCGCCGGGTTGTACCGCAAGATGCATATCCCTGACGATCCTTCGTATTACGAAAAGTTTTACTTTACCCCCGGTGACCTTGGCTTCAAAGCCTTCGACACGACGGTTGGAAAGATCAGCACGCTGATCTGCTGGGATCAATGGTACCCTGAAGGTGCCCGCCTCTCGGCCCTGCAGGGAGCCTCCATCCTCTTTTACCCGACCGCAATTGGCTGGCACCCGCACGAAAAGAAACAGTACGGGAAGGCGCAACGCGAAGCATGGCAAACCGTCCAGCGGGGACACGCCATCGCCAACGGCATCTACGTCGCGGCCGTCAACCGGATCGGGCACGAGCAACCGGTCGCCGGTACGGCAGGGATTGAATTCTGGGGATCATCCTTCATCGCCGACCCGCAAGGAGTCATCCTTGCCGAAGCCTCAACCGACAAGGAAGAAACCCTGATAGCCGAGGTCGATCTCACCCACCTCGAAGAGATTCGGCGCAACTGGCCCTTTTTGCGCGACCGGCGGATCGACGCCTACGGCGATATCACTCAACGATTTCTTGACGACACCTCCCCCAGGTAACACCTCCCCCGTGGATACGACACCGTCAGCATCAGGCTTTCATATGCCCGCCGAGTGGGAACGCCATGAAGCAACCTGGCTCGGCTGGCCCCATAACCGTTCCGATTGGCCGGGAAAGATCGCTCCCATTCCCTGGGTGTACGGTGAGATGATCCGGAGAATCGCCCCGGGGGAAAAAGTCCGGCTCCTCGTCAACCCCCGCACCAGGAACCAGGCACAGCGTATCCTCCGGCGAGTCGGCATCGATCCGGCACAGATCGAATATCTCAACATCCCCACGAATCGCGGATGGACCCGGGACACCGGTCCCCTGTTTGTCAGGAAGGAAAAGGAGATCGCGATCAGCCGTTTCCATTTCAACGGGTGGGCGAAATATCCCGATTGGAAAAAAGACAACGCGATACCCGATGTTGCGGCAAAGAAATTCGGTATCAGATCCTTTCGGGCCAGGATCGGGAAGAAGGATTTCGTGTTGGAGGGGGGAAGCATCGATGTCAATGGCCACGGCACGCTCCTCACAACGGAAGAGTGCCTGCTGGATCCTGTGGTGCAGGTACGGAACCCCGGTTTTGCAAAGCACGACGTGGAACAGGCCCTCCGGGAGAACCTCGGCGTGACGAACATCCTCTGGTTGAAACAGGGGATTGCCGGCGACGATACTCATGGCCATGTTGACGACCTCTGCCGGTTCGTCAACCCCACCACTGTTGTTTTGGTCCAGGAATCAAACGCCCGCGAGCTCAATTATCGTCCGCTTCAGGAGAACCGGGAATTCATGCAGGACATGCGCCTGGAGGATGGCTCCAGAATGGAGGTCATCCATCTCCCCATGCCCAGCCCGCTCTTCCTGGATGGCCAACGGCTTCCGGCGAGCTACGCCAATTTTTACATGGCCAATGCCGCCGTTCTCGTACCGACCTTCAACGACCCCAACGACCGGATCGCCCTGGGCATCCTCTCCGAGCTCATCACCGACCGACCCGTGATAGGTATCCACGCCGTCGATCTGGTATGGGGACTCGGAACGATTCACTGCCTTACCCAGCAGCAACCCGCGCCATAAGAGCACCTTGATTCTCCACGCTTAAACCCGTACCTTTTTCGCCGGAGCGCATGAATCATCAGTGCAGAATCAACGATCCCTCTCGCCGTTCAATTCTCGACCCCAGACCACGGAGCTTGCCATGCCAACAACCAGATTTTTCTTACTCGCCTTTTTTCTTTCTACTCTCCTAGGATGCTCGAAAACAGCCATGGACACCAAAAACAAGACCGACCTCTCCGCAAAGATCAACCGATTCGCCACGGCCGAGATCACCGCTGATATTTCAGGACTCTCGGAGGGAGATCGCAAAGCCCTCGCAAAACTGTTTGAAGCCTCGTCCCTGATCGATAAGATCTATACGCGCCAGGTCTGGAGTGGGAATGAAGCTCTGCGGGCAACACTGGAAGCGGATGCCTCGCCGGAAGGCAAGGAGCGGCTCCGTTATTTTAATATCAACATGAGTCCCTGGTCGAACCTTGACGATAACGCCGCCTTTATCGAGGGAGTGCCGGAGCGACCGGCGCATGCCAATTATTACCCGGATGACATGAAGAAAGAAGAGTTCGAGCAGTGGCTTGCCACTCTCTCTCCGGGCGAGCAGGAGAAAGCCACCGGCTATTTTCACACCATTCGTCGCGGAGCCGACGGAAAGCTCGTGACCGTTCCCTACAACGAAGAGTATAAAGAGTTTCTGGAACCGGCAGCCCGACTGCTCCACGAGGCCGCGGCACTCACCTCGGACAAGAGCCTGAAGAACTACCTCACGAGGCGTGCCGAGGCATTCTTGAGTAATGACTATTATTCCAGTGATGTGGCGTGGATGGAGCTGGACAGTCCGATCGAACCGACCATCGGCCCCTACGAAGTGTATATGGACGAGCTTTTCAATTATAAGGCGGCGTTTGAGTCCTTCATTACGTTACGGAACAACGCGGAGACGCAGAATCTTCAGAAGTATTCTCAGTATCTCCAGGAGATCGAGAATAATCTCCCCATCGACAAAAAATACCGGAACGCCAAACTGGGAGAGCTCTCCCCCATTCGGGTTGTCGACCAGGTCATGGTGGGGGGTGAAGCACGTGAGGGGGTCACAACCGCCGCGTTCAACCTTCCGAACGACGAACGGGTGGTAAAGGAAAAGGGGAGCAAACGCGTGATGCTCAAGAACGTGCAGGAGGCGAAGTTCACCAAGGTCCTGACCCCCATTGCAGCGGTCGCCCTCCAACCGGGCCAGCAGTCGCTGGTCGCGTTTCAGCCCTTCTTCACCCATATCCTTGCCCACGAACTGATGCATGGACTCGGGCCGCATAACATCACGGTCAACGGAAAAAGGACGACGGTGCGGCAGGAGCTCAAAGAATTAAGCTCCGCCTTCGAGGAGGCAAAAGCCGATATCTCGGGCCTTTTTGCCCTGCAATACCTGATCGATAAGGGGGTGGTGGAAAAATCGATGGAAGAGTCTATGTACGTCACCTACCTTGCCAGTTCGTTCCGTTCCGTCCGGTTCGGCATCAATGCCGCCCATGGCAAGGGAATGGCTCTCCAGTTCAATTACCTGATTGATGAAGGAGCGATCGTGTACGACCAGGCGGCGGGGACGTTTGGCGTCGATATTGCCGCGATGAAGGGGGCTTCCAAGAAGCTCACCAGTGAGATCATGAAGGTACAGGCGGAAGGGAGCTATGAGAAAGCCAAGGCGCTCCTCGACAAGTACAGTGTCATTCGCCCCTCGATGCAAGCCGTGCTGGACAAGCTGAAGGACGTCCCAACAGACATTGAACCGAGCTTCCCGCTCGCTTCTGAATTGAACTTTTGACTTTGAACGGCGGAAAAACTATTTTTGTAAAGTAATTCCTCAAAACACTTTTTTCGTTTAGTGTGTTTCGTGGGCCAGGCAATTGTTTCTCAGTAACGAACCACAGGGAGACCGATGAGAGAATACCTCGACCTCGTTGAACGCGTCCTCACCAAGGGACAACTCAAGCCGAACCGGACCGGCGTCGACACGCTGTCAACTTTCTCCGAGTACTACAAAGTAGACCTCAGCGAAGGGTATCCTCTGCTGACGACGAAGAAGATGAATTTCAAGTCGATGCTCCGCGAAGTGCTCTGGTATCTCTCAGGCGAAGAACATATCCGCAATCTCCGGAACCATACGAAGATCTGGGATGCATGGGCCGACGAGAACGGGAACCTCGACACTGCCTACGGCCGCTACTGGCGCCGGTTCCCCAGCGCCCAAGTGAACCCGGCCACAGGACAGTACGAGGTGAAGGAATTCGATCAGATCGGGGCCGTCCTCCATGCTCTCAAGACCAACCCGCACTCGCGCCGCATGGTCGTGTCGGCATGGGAACCCGGAAATGCATGGGGAAGCAAACTCCCCCCCTGTCACTATACGTTCGCGTTCAATGTGCAGGGGAACAAACTGAACTGCCATCTCTCCCAACGTTCCGGCGATATCGCCCTCGGCATTCCGTTCAACCTTGCGGCGTACGCACTTCTGACCCAGACCATCGCCCAGGAGACCGGGTTTGAAGTCGGATACTTCAGCCACACCATCATCGACGCCCACATCTACGTGAATCATATCGACGGGCTCAAGGAACAGCTCAAGCGTGCCCCGAAACCGCTCCCGAAACTTGTTATCGCTCAAAAACCCTTCGACCAACTTCGCTTCGAGGACTTTGAATTGATCGGCTATGCATGTGACGAACCGATCAAATTCGAGGTGGCGGTGTGAAGCTGATTATCATCGCCGCGTTGAACGGGGATCGCGTGATCGGCGTAGATGGAAAATTACCCTGGCACGTATCGGAGGATCTCAAACGGTTCAAGCGGCTGACGATGGGGCATACCGTCCTCATGGGGCGAAAGACGTACGAGTCCATGGGCAAACCCCTCGCCCAACGCAGAAACGTCGTTCTCACCTCGAGGGAGATCGCCGGGGTGGAAACCTATCCTACGATCGGAGACGCCCTCCGGGCCCTTCAAGACCAGGATCGGGTCTTCATCATCGGAGGGGGTGAGTTGTATGCCCAGTTCCTGGACTCGGCGCATGCTCTGTATTTAACCATCGTCGACCGTAAAGCTGAGGGGGATACTTTCTTCCCGCCGTATGAGCATTTGATCGGAACAACGTTCCGCCTGGTGAATTCAGAGCAACACGAGGGGTACCGGTTTGAGGATTACGAGAGAATGAAGTAAGCGCCGATCACCACGCGGCAAGCCGACTCCCGAACCCTCTCCAACAACCCTGCAACGCCACACCTTTGTCATCCTGGCTCCCCATCCCAAAAGAGACCTGAAGGTTGTTGCGGTCTTATGGGGCGCGCGTGCGTTGTTTTCCCAACATCAACCTCCTATGAAGAAAGGCAACGCCATGAAGGGCTACGTCGATGTATACCTTTTACCGCTCCCGAAGAGAAACCTGGCGGCATATCGTCGTCTGGCGCAGAAATTCGGCCGGATTGCCCGTTTACACGGTGTACTCAAGTACCGGGAGTTCACCGGTGACGACCTGTTCACCAAGGGGGTGGTTTCATTTACACACAACGTCCGTTTACGGCGGGGCGAGATCATCGTCGCCGCGGTGGTCGATTTCAAATCCCGCACCCATCGCGACCGGGTGATGAAGAAACTCTTTGCCGACCCCCGCCTGAACGACATGATGAAAGACAAGCCGCTGTTCAATCCGAAGAAAATGGTGTACGGAGGGTTTAAAACGTTCGTCAGCAAGTGACAGGCGGGGAGCATTGCACAGCCCCTTTCATGTCCAGGAGAAATTGCCGTGAGAGATAGTGTATGATGGAGGGCTCCCCCGGACATACGCGCCTGCCGGACAGCCAGGTTCGCGAAGTTCTCGACAAGACCTACACCTCAGAGTCTCGCCGAATCCTCGCCACGCTCATCCGTCTTCTCGGCGACTTCGACGTAGCCGAGGATGCGTTGCACGACGCCTTCGCGTCGGCTGCTGAGCAATGGCCCGAAGAGGGTATTCCTGCGAACCCGCGGGCGTGGCTGGTTTCCACCGGTCGCTTCAAAGCCATCGACGGCATGCGCCGGCACGCGCGATTTGATGCGTCGTTGGATCAAGTCGCGGACCAACTCGAAGCGGACACCGCCGATCCTGCTGTGCAAATCGACCGAAGCATTGAGGACGACGAACTTCGGTTGATCTTCACCTGTTGCCATCCCGCCTTGTCCCAGGAAGCCCGCATTGCCCTCACACTCCGCGAGGTCTGCGGCCTGACCACCGAAGAAATTGCACACGCCTTCCTCACCACACCAGCCACCCTTGCACAACGCATCGTACGCGCCAAGGCAAAAATCCGCGACGCTCGCATCCCGTACCAGGTACCGACACAATCGGAACTTCCCGATCGGTTGGACGCGGTCCTCCACGTGATCTACCTCGTGTTCAACGAGGGATACTCTGCATCGTCAGGGCAGTCTCTGACGCGCTCGGATCTCTCCGGCGAGGCGATACGCCTTGGACGCCTGGTGACAGAATTGTTGCCCGAACCGGAAGTGACAGGACTGCTTGCCCTGATGCTCCTGCAGGAATCGCGCCGTACAGCACGTACGTCAGCCGCGGGCGATTTGATTTTGCTCGAGGACCAGGATCGTTCACTCTGGAACCGTGAACACATTACTGAGGGAATCGCACTGGTAGAGCAGGCGCTCTCCTCCCGCCGTTTCGGACCCTACACTCTTCAGGCGGCAATCGCGGCGGTACATTCGGAGGCTCCCACCGCGGGGGAAACGGACTGGGCACAGATCGTCGGATTGTACGACATTTTGCTTCGGGCGGAGCCGTCGCCGGTGATCGAGTTGAATCGGGGCGTGGCGGTGGCAATGCGTGACGGCCCGCAAGCCGGATTGGACCTCATCGACAGCATTATCGCACGAGGTGACCTGGCCGATTACCATCTGGCACATTCAGCCCGGGCGGAATTATGCCGTCGATTGGGGAAAACAGCGGAAGCCCTGTCTTCGTACGAACGCGCTCTGGCCCTCACCCAACAGGAGCCGGAGCGAAGATTTCTGGAGAGAAGGATGAAGGAATTGAGCTGAAATAAATCAACCCCCTGTCGATTCCGATCCCCGTCGTTCGACTACTTATTGGACGTGCAAATTTCACTCTTTTTTCCATCAATAAGGAGATACTACCATGCGATTCATGATGCTGATGATACCCGGAGTTTATCAAGGTGAAGGGCAGGATTGGGAGAAGATTGCGAAAGCTGATTTTACTCCTCCGGCGGAAGCGGTTGAACGGATGATGAGGTATAACGAGGAACTGGCGAAGGCCGGCGCACTCATCTCGCTGGATGGACTTCACCCGCCAACGACCGCGGCGCGCGTTTCGTTTGCAGGAGGAAAACCAACCGTCACCGACGGTCCGTTCACGGAGTCGAAGGAGGTGCTGGGCGGGTACTGGATAATCAAAGTGAAGACGAGGGAAGAGGCAATCGAGTGGGCGAAACGCGTTCCCGCGGATAATGGAGATGTGATCGAGATCCGACAGGTGTTCGAGGTTGAGGACTGGCCCGAAGATGCACGGAAAGCCGCTGTGAACCCGACGGTGAAAGCGGCGGTGGAGAAGCATCGGTAACCGCAACCTTCATGGTTGCGAAGAACAACCTCAATCTTTGGATGGCAAGACAATGCCCGTCTCCACACGCAATGAACAAATTCATGATCAGGAGAACACGATGAAATACATTTGCCTCGGTTACCTGGAAGAAAAGGTGTGGGAGGCAATGTCCGAAAACGAGCAGAAGCGGTTCATCGATGAATGTCTCACTTACGACGACGAACTCAGGAAGAACGGCCACATGGTCGGCGGAGAGGCGCTCCAGGGCGCCCGGACCGCCACCACGGTGCGCTACAAGAGCGGAAGGCTGTCCATCACCGACGGCCCGTTCGCCGAAACGAAGGAACAATTGGGTGGAATCATGACGTTGGAAGCCCGAGACCTGAACCACGCCATCCACCTCATGTCCGGTCACCCGTCGACACGTAAGGGAGGCACGTGGGAGATCCGCCCTGCAGCGGATTTAACAGGATTGATCTCTGAGAGCGAGAAGCGCCGAGCCATTGTCGGGGAAAAACCATTATAACCGGCCGCGTGCCACAAGGGCCAGGAAGGAAATTCTATGAAGTATCTCTGTCTTGCGTACGAGGAGGAAAGGACACTCAACGCTTTATCCAAGGATGAATGGGAAGTACTCAGAGGCGAGACCCTGGGGTATGTCGAAGAACTCCGGAAGAGTGGTCATCTCATTGCGGCGGAACCGCTGCAAAGTGTCCGGACCGCCACCACCGTCCGGGTTCGCAACGACAAGCTTTCCATCACCGACGGTCCATTTGCGGAGACAAAAGAGACGCTTGGCGGGTTTTTCCTGATCAGCGCAACAGACCTGAACGAGGCCATCAAAATCGCCTCGAAGTGGCCGTCAGCGCGACTGGGAAGCATCGAGGTGCGGCCCATCGAAGAGGGACTCCCGGAAGAACGACGGTATTCGTAAGCGAACAACCGGGGAAATCGTTTTTCAACTCTGACTCCCATGTCGATTTTGGACTACGTCAAACGACTACTTCAAGAAGGATGAGTCTCAAAACGCGACCACCGAATTTCAAACCATGAGGAGATACGGCCATGCGATTCATGATGTTTATGATACCCAGCGTCTATCTAGGGGGGCAAAGACAAGAGGGTCGGAGCGGATTTCATTCCGGCTGCCGATGACGTGGAACCCATGATAAAGTACAACGAAGAGCTGGCTAAGGCCGGAGCGCTTATTGCCCTCGACGGCCTGCGTCCGATCGAAAAAGGGGCCCGCGTTACGTTCTCCCGGGGAAAAGCAACGGTGACCGACGGACCGTTTGCCGAAACGAAGGAACAGTTGGGCGGCACGATGATGTTAGAAGCAAGAGATCTGAACCATGCGATCCAATTGATGTCGAACCATCCATCAACGCGTATGAGGGGGGAACATGGGAGGTTCGTCCGGCGGATGAGCAGATCAATGCTTTGTATCAGGAAAAATAAAAAGGAGAATCAACCATGGGTAAGATCGTGATGTGGAATTTGATGACATTGGACGGCTACTTTGAAGGAACAAAAAAATGGGATCTGGATTTTCACAACCAAGTATGGGGCGATGAACTCGAACGGCTTTCCCTCGAACAATTGAATCAGTGCAATTCTTTGATATTCGGACGCGTCACCTATGAAGGAATGGCGGCTTACTGGACGACTGCGACGGGTGAAAGTGAAGTTGCCGGTTTTATGAACTCACTCCCGAAAATTGTTTTCTCCAGGACTCTTACCAAAGCTGATTGGAACAATACGCGGTTAGTGAAAGATAATATTGAAGGAGAAGTGGCAAAACTGAAACAATCCGAAAAAGATTCTTTTATCTTCGGAAGTGCAGACCTTTCCGCAACACTGATGAAGTTGGGATTGATTGACGAATACCGGATTTGTGTCGTACCGATGATTCTCGGCGGAGGGACTCTTCTCTTCAAGCCAAATACCGAACAATTGAAATTACAACTGCTCAATACACAGGTGCTGAAAAACGGCGGTGTTATACTTCGGTACGCAAGCAATGCAAGCAACTAATTCATATGCAATAATTCAGCAGGAGGATCATCATGGGTAAATATGTTGACGGTTTTGTTATTCCGGTAGCAAAAAAGAAACTTCCGGCGTATCGTAAAATGGCGCAGATCGGCGCAAAACTCTGGAAGAAACACGGCGCACTGGAATATTTCGAATGTGTCGGCGACGATCTCAGTCCGGCATTAGCGGGGATCAAATTCCCCCAAGCCGTGAAAGCAAAAAAAGGGGAAACCGTGATTTTTTCATTCATCGTGTACAAATCGCGCAAACACCGCGACAGTGTGAACGCTAAAGTAATGAAGGATCCGATCTTGAACGAACCGCAGAGCACTGCAATGCCGTTTGATATGAAGCGAATGGTATACGGAGGATTTAAGACGATCGTGGAATTCTAAGAAGAATCATCCATGCTTGAGAACAAAAGAAGGTTCAGTCATGACAAAACTTAAACACAAGATCACACCGCATTTGTGGTATGATACAGAAGCGAAGGAAGCGGCGGAATTTTACTGTTCCCTCTTTCCCGATTCTAAAATCACAAACCTCACTACGCTCCACGATACCCCGTCCGGCGATTGCGATGTCGTTTCGTTCCAACTCTCGGGTCAGCCGTTTATGGCGATCAGTGCTGGTCCGTACTTTAAATTCAATCCATCGGTGTCGTTCTTCCTCAATTTTGATCCATCAAGAGACAAGAACGCGCGGAAGAATTTGGATGCAACATGGGAAACATTATCGAACGGCGGTTCTGTTCTCATGGAACTGGATAAATATCCGTTCAGCGAACGGTTCGGGTGGTTGCAGGATAAATACGGGCTTTCGTGGCAGCTCATTCTTTCAAATCCCGACGGCGAAGAACGGCCGTTCATTGTGCCGTCGCTGATGTTCGTCGGAGATGTCTATGGCAAAGCCGAAGAGGCGATCAAATTTTATTTGTCCGTATTTCAACATTCAAAACAAGGAATTCTTGCCCGCTATCCTAAAGGAATGGAGCCGGATAAAGAAGGGACGATCATGTTTTCCGACTTTATGATCAACGACCTGTGGTTTGCAGCAATGGACAGCGCGCATGAACACAAGTTCGCTTTCAACGAAGCACTATCTCTTATGGTCCCTTGCGATACCCAGGAGGAAATTGATTATTACTGGAAAAAACTTTCCGCCGTACCCGAAGCTGAACAATGCGGATGGTGCAAGGACAAATACGGTGTCTCGTGGCAGATTCATCCCGTCATCATGGATGAGATGATGCAGAAAGGAACGCGCGAACAGGTCAATCGGTTAACAAAAGCATTTTTGCCGATGAAGAAGTTTGATATTACAGAATTGCGAAAAGCGTTTGAAGGAAGGTAACCGGGGAACGTACCATCGCCGAAACGGATTCATTATTCCCATCCTCCAACACTCTGATAGGATCCATCATGAAAAAGAACACGGGAAAAAGCATTGGAGCGGTTTTTGCCGGTCTTGTCTTTATCGTCATTACTCATACAGGAACCGATGCACTCCTGGAATCAATCGGAGTGCTGCCCAAGGGACACTTGAACGTTGCATCGGGGCTCGTCCTGGTGGTGCTCCTCTATCGCGCCGTTTTCAGTTTGCTGGGCTGCTACGTCACAGCAAAGCTTGCGCCGCAGAATCCGATGAAGCATGCGCTCATCCTCGGGAGTATCGGCGTGGTGTTGAGTGCGGCCGGGGCAATTGCCACGGCGAATATGAATCTCGGCCCGGCATGGTACGCCTGGTCCCTGGCAGCGATCTCCCTGCCGGTGGCCTGGCTCGGAGGGAAGTTGTACGTGATAAGAGAGAGGAAATAATTCACACGGAGGCCCTCATTCTTCGTGGGGCTCTTGCAAGCAAGGAGGATTTTGTGCCCGCTTCACACAAGGAAATTGAAGGAGTGAAGGCCGTCTCGATTTCGGATCTTCGCGCAACTCTCCAAGGTCGTGTCATTTCTCCAGGCGACCCGGACTACGATAAGGCAAGGAGTACTTTTTACGGAGGAATTGACCGCCGCCCCGCGGCTATCGTGCAAGTGGCCAATGCCGAAGATGTCTCCCGCGTCGTCTCGCTCGTTCGCGAGGATGGACTGGAACTCGCAATTCGGAGCGGGGGCCACAGCATTGCAGGTCACTGCGTGACGGAGGGGGGAATCGTTCTGAATGTTTCCGCCATGCAGTCTTTGCACCTGGACGTTGAACGACGTGTGGCGTGGGCTGGGTCGGGGTTGACGGCCGGCGCCTACTCCGTGGCGGCAGGCGCTCACGGTCTCGCGACCGGGTTCGGCGATAGTGGCTCGGTTGGAGTCGGCGGCATCACGCTCGCCGGCGGCATTGGATACCTGGCTCGCAAACATGGACTGACCATTGACTCCCTGGTGGCAGTCGAAATCGTCACGGCCGACGGCAAACTCGTGTACGCGGACTGCGACGAGCATCCCGATCTTTTCTGGGCCCTCCGTGGCGGGGGCGGGAATTTTGGTGTGGTGACCCGCTTTCAGTTCCGGCTTCACCATGTCGGCACAGTTGTCGGGGGGATGTTGATCCTGCCGGCAACGCCCGATGTCATTGCCTCGTTTGTCGCCGCGGCGGAAGAGGCACCGGAAGAACTCTCCACGATCGCCAATGTCATGCACGCGCCGCCGATGCCTTTTTTACCGGTTGAAGTCCATGGGCAGCCCGTGATCATGGCCTCGCTTGTGTACGCCGGAGACGTCGAGCAAGGAGAACGCGCCGTTGCACCCTTTCGAACTCTTGCCACACCGATCATAGATATGCTGAGGCCCATGCCCTATCCGGAAATATTTCCTCCGGAAATTCCCAACTACCGTCCCCTGGCCATCGGACGGACGATGTTCGTCAACGAGGTCACCCGCACTATGGCGGAGTCGATACTCGACCACCTGAACAAGTCGACGGCCCAGATCCGGGTAGCCCAGATCCGCGTGCTCGGCGGTGCGATAACCCGCGTTCCTCCCGATGCCACCGCCTATGCACATAGGGCACAACGAATCCTGGTAAACGTCGCCGCAGTGTATGAGCAACCCGGTGAGTCCCAACTTCATTCCGCCTGGGTTGCCGACTTTGTCTCAGTGCTTCAGCCCGTTCCCGGAGCTTACGTGGGATTCGTCGGGAATGAAGGCGAAGGAAGAATCCATGAAGCCTATCCCGGACGGACGTGGGAACGGCTCTTGGAGATCAAACGTCGCTACGATCCGGCGAATCTCTTCCGGCTCAATCAAAATATTCGACCCGCAGGAAATGGGGCGTCGCAATGAAACGGATGATACTGAGGAATTGATCAAGGCGATCAACGAAAACGAGGAGAGCACAATGGGAAAGCTGTCCATATTCAATTTCATCACGCTGAACGGCTACTACAAGGGGCCGAATGAAGATATCGGCTGGCACAGGCATGGGGGAGAGGAATCACAGTACTCGGAAGAGGGACTTGCCCATGAGAACATCCTGATGTTTGGGCGAAGGACGTATGAAATGATGGCAGCTTTCTGGCCAACTCCCGCAGCGAAAGATTTATTCCCGAAGGTGGCAGAGGGTATGAACAAAGCGGAAAAGATCGTCTTCTCCAGGACGTTGAAGAAAGCCGGGTGGAACAATACGAGGGTGATGAAAGAGAACATTGTGGAAGAAATCAAAATGATGAAACAGACTCCCGGAAGGGATATGACGATACTTGGCAGCGGCAGCATTGTAACCCAACTTGCAGAACAAGGGCTAATCGATGAATATCAGATCATGGTGGATCCTGTTGCTCTCGGCGACGGCACGCCGGTATTCCAGGGCATGAAACACAAGCTGGATCTAAAACTTACAGGCACAAGAACATTCAAGAGCGGGGTTGTTCTACTCTCCTATCAACCGATGAAGGAACAATCGATATGAAATATATGCTGCTGGTCTACCTCGCCGAGAATGCATTGACGGACGAAGAGCGTCGGAGGTGCTACGTGGACTCGGCGCACCTTGCACGGGACCTTCACGGGAGCGGCCAGTACTTGGACGCATCCCCCCTGCAACCGATCGCGACAGCCACCAGCGTCCGGCTGCGCGGCGGAAAACGGCTGGTGACCGACGGCCCGTTCGCCGAAACGCAGGAACAACTCGGCGGCTACTACCTTATTGACGCAAGGGACCTCGATGAGGCAATCGGCGTTGCCTCGCGGGTTCCGGTTGCCAATGTAGGGACCATTGAAATCCGGCCCGTACTGGAGATCCAGGGTCTCCCGGAAGACGAACCATGAATCAAGGAGGGACCATACTGATGGCAGCCGATAATTCGCAATCGACGTCGACGTTTCTCGTGGCGGGCATTGTCGCCGGACCGTTCTTCGCGATTGCAACGCTCACCCATGCATTCTTGCGTGAGGGGTTCAATGTCGTCAGGCATCCAGCCAGCCTGCTCTCGCTCGGCGATTTGGGGTGGATACAAATCGCCAACTTTGTGCTAACGGGCACGCTCTTTATCGTCTGCGGTATTGGGTTACGGCGTGTTTTGACAACGGGCGTGGGAAGCAGGTGGGCGTCTCGTTTCTTTATCCTGTATGGTACCGGGCTGATTTTGGGGGGAGTGTTCACGGCGGACCCGGGTTTGGGATTTCCCCCGGGCGCGCCGGAAGGAGTGGCAAAAGAAATGAGCTGGCACGGCACAATCCACGCCTTCGCACCGATCCTAGGATTTATCTCTCATTTCGCGGGGCTCCTTGTCTTGGCGCGGCGGTTCGGGTCGCAGGGGCATCGCGGGTGGAAGAACAATACCATCCTTATCGGCATTATCATGTTTCTGTTAGCCCTTGTCCCGAATTTTACGGCAGACTGGGAAAAAGGGATCTTCAACTTTCTCCCGTTGTGGGCGTCGGTTGTTGTGGGGTTCGTCTGGACATCCTTCGTGATCGCGAAAGTGAAGAAGGAAATCCAGGTTGCGGAGTCAATGTAAAGAAGGCTCCATAACTCTCTTCTGCGAGCCTCAGGACTATACCAGCTTCTCGCAAAATCTGCCTATCAAAAATGTAAAAGACGGATGATTTCAATCTCCCCCCTTATGAGAGGTGACCGGTGCCGGAACAAGCTGATATTGAAAATTCGATTGGTAAGCAAATGACAGAGCCACCTTCTTTTTCCCTCTGGCAGGAACTCAAAAATGCAATCCGGGGAAGCGAAGCCGATTACACGCAGATCGGGATCGGTAAAGCAGTGTTCCTGCTCGCGGTTCCGATGATTCTTGAGTTAATCATGGAGTCCACGTTTGCGGTCGTGGATATCTATTTTGTCGGCACGTTGGGCGCGTCCGCCGTAGCAACCGTCGGGTTGACGGAAACGTATATGTTCCTGCTCTATTCTATCGCTATGGGACTCTCCATGGCGGTGACCGCAATCGTTGCACGACGAATCGGCGAGAAGGAAAAGGAGCAAGCGGGCATCAGCGCAGTTCAAGCCATCTTTCTCTCCGTGCTGATATCCCTGCCGTTTGCGTTCGCAGGCATTTTCTTCGCCAAAGATCTGCTCGCGCTGATGGGAGCGGATGAATGGACGCTCCAACACGGATACCGCTACATGCAATGGATGATGGGCGGAAACGTCGTGATTGTACTGCTTTTCGTGATTAATTCGATTTTCCGGGGCGCCGGCGATCCCGCCATTGCCATGCGCGTCCTTTGGCTCGCGAATGGGTTGAATATTATCCTTGATCCGGTCCTGATCTACGGTCTGGGACCGTTTCCCGAATTGGGAATTCAAGGCGCCGCCATTGCCACCACGATCGGCAGAGGCGTTGCCGTGCTGACACAGCTGTGGGCGCTGTTCAACGGGGGGAAACATCTCCGCGTGCTTCGGTCCTATCTCTCCCTGAACGGGCAGATCATTTCTAACATTATTCGCACATCGTTGGGCGGCGTCGGGCAAATGATTGTGGCGATGACCTCCTGGATCTTTGTGATGCGCATTATTGCCGAGTTCGGCAGTCAGGCGGTCGCCGGCGCGACCATTGCACTGCGCATTATGATGTTTACGCTGATGCCCGCATGGGGGATGTCGAATGCCGTCGCCACACTCGTCGGACAGAATCTCGGCGCCCAAAAGCCCGACCGCGCTGAACGCTCCGTCTGGGTGACCGGTTTTTGGAACATGCTCTTCCTGATCGGCGTCTCGGTCTTCTATTTTATTTACAGCGAATCGCTGGTGGCAATTTTCACGGACGACCCGGAGGTGATCTCCGTCGGCGGAAAGTGGCTGACCATCGTCTCCTATTCCTATTTCGTGTACGGCTGGTGGATGGTGGCGGTGCAGGCGTTCAACGGCGCGGGCGATACAGCGACTCCGACAAAGATCAATCTCGTTTTCTTCTGGCTCATCCAGATCCCGCTTTCCTACGTGGCGGCAAAAGTACTCGGGCTGGGACATACGGGGGTTTTTTGGGCGATCTTTATTTCCGAAACCTCCGTGGGATTGTTCACCTTGTGGTTGTTCACAAAGGGCGGATGGAAAACGGTGCGGGTGTAGGAGGCGACGATCTATCGCTCTATCCCGTTCCCAAGGGCAATAGAGTGAAGGAAATTCAGGAACGAGAAAAGAAAAAGAAATACTAGAATCCTGCGATATTAAAAAGGAGACGCCATGCAAAAAATCACCCCTTTTTTGTGGTTCGATAACAAGGCAGAGGAGGCAATACAGTTGTACATCTCGATTTTCAAAAACGCACCAGGCACCAAAAGCGGGGATTCAAAAGTTGTGAGTATCAAACGCTACCCGGATGGACCTCTGGACGGTCCGATGAAAGGGATGGAGGGAAAAGTGCTCACCGGCGTTTTCGAGCTCAACGGGCAGCGCTTTATGGCCCTTGATGGCGGCCCGCATTTCAAATTCACCGAGGCCGTGTCATTGTTTGTGGAATGCGAATCGCAGGAAGAGGTGGACTACTTCTGGGGGAAGCTCACCGCAAACGGCGGTGAAGAGTCGATGTGTGGTTGGCTCAAGGACAAATATGGTCTGTCATGGCAGATCATCCCCACCGCGTTGCCGAAGCTGCTCAACGACCCCGATCATCAGAAGTCGAAAAGTGTTATGGAAGCCATGCTTCACATGAAGAAGATCGACATAGGAGGTCTGAAGAAAGCATACGGAGGGTAATCACCAAAATCACCTTAATTACCATAGACAAATTCAAAGGAGGATACAACCATGCTCATCGTACGCGAAGTGTTCACTGCGAAACCCGGCCAAGCATCGAAGCTTGCCAAATTGTTCAAGAAAGGATTCGGGGGAGATCCCAACGTGCGGGTCATGACCGATATGGTGGGGAATTACAATACCGTCATTGTTGAAATGCCGGTGAACAGCCTGGCTGAATTCGAGAAGCAGATGGAAGAGTACAAGTCAGGCAAGCCGGATCCGAAAATGGACCCCAAGGTTGCAGAGGAGATGTCGAAATACACGGAAATGTATCTTACCGGCCGGAGGGAGATTTTTCAAATCGTGGAATAACAAAAAATCCGGGGGCATTGGTCAGAGAGCGGTCTTGTGCATCAGAGGCGGCGTTTTCATCAATAAATCCCCTTCGCCAACCCGCCATCCACCAGCAGATTGACGCCGTTAATGTAGCTCGCCGGTTCCGAGGCGAGGAAGGCAACGACATTCCCGATTTCCTCCGGCACTCCCAAACGGCCGGTGGGGATGGTTTTGGCGGAGTCGGCAAGGTATTCTTCAAACGTCATCTTTTTCTCTGCGGCGCGCGCAGCGCTCAATTCCTCCTGTCGCTTCGTGAGAATGAGTCCGGGACAGACGGTGTTCACAGTGATATTGTCCTTCGCGTATTGATTTGAGAGGACCTTCGAAAGGCCCAAAATCCCGGGTCTCAGCGTCGAAGAAATAAGGAGCTCGTTGATCGGCTGCTTGGCGACAACCGAGACGATTGTAATGATTCTGCCCCACTTCTGTTTTTCCATCAACGGCAGAACAGCCCGCGCAAGTCGAACCACGCTCATCAACGTCAGCTCGACCCCCTTTTCCCATTCCTCATCGGGAAGCGATAGGATGTGCCCGGTCGGCGGTCCCCCTGCATTATTGACGAGCACATGGATCGTTCCAAACTCCTTGACCGCCGCGTCAACAAGTCTTGTGATGTCCGAAACCTTGCTCACATCTGCAACCAGGGGCAATACGCTTGCGCCGGTTTTGCTCCGTACCTCTTCCGCCGTTTGATGAATCGCCTTCTCGTTCCGGGAGCAGAGGACAACCTTCGCCCCCTCCCGCGCCAGCGCCATCGCAGACGCCTTGCCGAGACCCTGGCTTGAGGCTGTCACGAGAGCTACTTTATTTCTGAGTCCGAGTTCCATTCACTGTCCTCTCACGGTAAGAAGTACCTTCGGAAAAAACCGACACGCTGCAATGGATGTGAAGAGCGTGAGCGGAGATCCCATCCATCCAAAACCAAAGGCCGCGGTCCGGAGGTTCTCTCCACGTTGCGCACTTTGCAGTTCAGCTCTTTCGACGGCCTCTCAGAAAGCCTTGATGCCCTTTTCTTCCAGGCGTTGCGTTAAGAGCTTCAATACTTCACTGTGAGGGATCTTCGTGCGCGACCCGGAGTTTGTTACGGCTTCCTCCAGCGTTCCCTTGCGGTCTACGAGCCAGATCCACAGGTTGTATCCCAACCGGTTCCGGTCATTCGGCTCCTGGGTCGGGATATCGGCAACGATCGTGTACGCAAGTTTCTCGAGTGACTCTGCCGGGAATTCAGCGACTGCCGGCGGCGGTTTGGTTGACATGGGGGCTCAGGGGTAATGGGTGAACGGTTCTTTCCCGACGAATATAGAAAGTTTTTAAAGAGGGTTCAACATATTACAAAGCGGTGCCAATTCTGAAGTAGAGGAGCAATGGCCCGAGGCTGACGGGATTATCCAGGAGTTCTTTTCGAAAGAAAAAGCTCTGCCCCGCAGAGAACTCCGCCGGACCGATCGGCGTATCAAACGCCAGCGTCAACCCGATGCCATGCCGGAGGTCCTTGAGCCGGATCTGCTCGGCGGCGGCCCAGATCGAGCCGAAATCGTATCGCACCTTCAGGTACGTGTCAAAGAAGACCGAGATTGGACTCTGGTACCGGTATTCAAGGCTCGCAACGAACAACTGGCGTCCGCGGGCGTTATCCTCCCGCAATCCAAAAAAAGTTTCCTGTCCGCCCAGGCTGTACTGCTCCGAGAGCGGCAGGGTCTCATCGGCGAACCCGAACAGGATGCGGGGGCGCACGGTGTGGCGGTTGGAGTACGTATGGTACCATTCGTAATTCAACGACATTTTGGTAAACCCGACCCCGCTACGAACGCGGATCAATGCGGACTCATACGAAAAATCCATGGCCACCCCACTCCGCGGGTAGGGAAAGCGATCGAGGTTGTCGATCGCGGTGCCGAATTTGAGGGAAGCGATCTTGTAGCTATCGGTCGGGAAGACGTCGCCGGAAATACTCCAGACGCGGTGCGTTTCCAACCGGCCCTGAACCGTGACGGCGCCGAGGCGCTCGAGTTGGGTCCCGAACGTCATGGAACCACCGTGCCGGAGTTGCCGGTATTCGCCAACGCGCACCCGGTTCCACTCTTTCGGATCGGGAAGGGGGTCGTCCGAAAAAACGTTGACGTCGCGGAAGATGGAATAGGCTTTCAAGTTGAAGGTCAGGTAGGAATCAAAAATGCGGGTCGCTCGGAATTCCCCCGTAACACTCCTGTTCCTGCTCCCCCCCAGGTAATGCACTCCCAACTGCGCCCCCAGGCCGAAGAGGTTCTCATCCCGGATATCGATCGAGGGTTGCATCGCCCGTTCATTGTCGACCTGAAGTCCAAGCCGGATAAGCTCGGTACTCCGCTCCTGGATCGTAAAGGAAACGATGTTTCTCTCCTCCTCCTGAGAAACGCCGAGGACCACCTGTTCAAATAAATTCGTGCCGTAAACATTCGCTAACCCCTGTCCCACCTTCGCAATCTCGAACACATCCCCCTCTTCCCATGGAAGCTCGCGCCAGATCACATAATCCCTGGTCTTCGACGTCCCATGAATATCGCGCCGGAATACGACCCCTTCATCCAGGACAAGGGTCGCGCTCTTCGTCCCGGTGTCGAAAGCAAGCTTGTTCACCCGCGCCAACGAATATCCATGTTCCCGATATTTCCATAACATTCGCTCGATGGCCGCTTGGAATCCCCGGTCGGTTGCCGGGTGTCCAATCAAGTGTTCAAAGAAAACCCGGAGCGTATCATCGGCGATCAGCGTGTTCCCTTCAAAGACTATCGCCTTGAGGATCGGATGAGGCTCAGCCCGGAGCTGCAAGGTAACCGACTCCGGATGTTCCGTCACGTCGACACGAACATCATCAAACTCGCCGCTCGCATACATCTCCGTCACGAGCGCCAGGACTTCCGACTCCGGAAGGTTGAGTTTGCGGGCGACGGGCATTGCGCGGGTCAGCCACCGTTGGTCGAGGGTCATGGCGTCGAACTGGAACCGGACATTCTCGAGCATGCGTCCCCCCGAAGCTTGCTCATAGAGAGCCCTGGATTTCTCCTCCAGCAGCGAACGGATCCTGGGAAGCGCCGCTTCAGCCGCAGCCTCCCCCTGTTCAATCTGGAACGCAACCTGTGAAAAATCATCCGTCTCGAGTTCGCCGAGAGCCGGCTGGATCACCACGTCCGCTTTCGCGCGCTGTTCTTCGATCGCCCGCTGCATGGCAATGCCGATCACCTGCTCCGCAATCTCCCACAAGGCATTCAGTTTGGCGGAAGGGCGGGTTGGACTTGTCACATCGACGGCCACAACAAGGTCCGCCCCCTCTTTCCGGGCAACATCAACGGGAATATTCGAAATCAATCCGCCGTCGAGGAGTTGAACGGTATCCCGCAGAACCGGGCTGAACAGGAGTGGTACCGACGAGCTCGCGCGCATCGCCTCGGTCAGATCCCCTTGCCGCAAAATAATCTGGTTGCCGGAGAGCAGGTCCGTCGTCACAGCCCGGAACGGAATACGCAGGTTGTCAAAACTCGGATCCGCCCGGTAAATCCCCTGCAGCACAAGAAGGTTCAGGTAATTCGTTAAGCGTTGTCCGGAGGAAAATGCCCGGGGGATGATTGGCTCAAAGCCTTTGAAGCGGACGGTGAGAATGCTGCGATCGCTCGCAATCTTCTGATCGAGGAATTGATCCATCCGTCGTGCTTCATCGCTGAAGTTCAAAACATCGGTCCACCGCGTCGTATCGACAAGCCTCTGCAGTTGGTCGGTCGAGTACCCCGCTGCGTACAACCCGCCCATGATACTCCCTACACTTGTCCCAACGATCATGTCGACGCCGATTCCGGCTTTCTCGAGCACCTTGAAGACACCGATGGCGGCGATCCCGCGAGCACCCCCTCCACTCAACACCAGCGCAAGCTTCGGTCGTTTGACGGGGCGGTGCGGGAACAGCATGGGCTTCCGCGGGGAGGTCGTATCGAGCAACGGCTCGAGGACTCTCGGAGGCGTGGTTTCATTTAATGATTGGAATCCGCGGAGCGGTGGAGAAGCAAACAGCAGGATCAGGAGGACGACGAAGGAAAATCCGGTGGCACTATGGGTAGTTCGGTGTCGCATTTCGGGTCAAAAAATACCGAAATATGCCCCGAATTGCAACGAGAGGCCGGAGACGTACGACAACAGACGCGACAGCATATGGCAGTGATGAGCCTGGGCGGCGAGGATGAAGCCCCGACTCTTACCGCATATCGAACCTGAGAAACGCGATGAAAGCCCCGACGAAAGCAAGGATGTTGAAGATCGTCAGGAGTCCGAGGTCGAACAACGAAGCAGTGAGCGCCTCACCCAGCGTGTATTGCGGGCTTTGGAAGCGTGGCATCTCTCCCACGTCGATTTTCGTTCCCTCCTGCGAACCTCCCATGGAGACGCTTCCCCCCGAACCCCGGCCGACGGTAATGCGCATGCCACCGAAGCCTCCCCCTTTTTGTTGGACGAACTTGGTGTACTGATCACGATAATTCTTCATGGCATCCTCATACCGCCGCTTCAAACCGGTATCCGTCCCCGCGAGTTTCATGGCCGCCAGCTGGAACATCGAAGCAGGGGACATTTTTGCCAGGGAGAAGGCAAGCTGTTCCTGCCGGTTCTTCTGGTTATAGTACTCTTCGTACGATCGCGCGGTATGGTCGGCAATTTTTTTCTCCATTTCCTGTCGGGCATCCTGGTCTTCCTTTTCCCATGCCGGACGATTCTCTGCCTGGTATTGCGTTGCCTCCTCCGGCTTCATCCCTTCGGTCGGGCGGAACCGTTCGCGCCACCGCTGCTGCATGCCCCCGAAAAACTCGGTCCGCGCCTGCGTGGCAAAGCTGGCAAGACGGCTTTCAACCTCGTCGGTCGTTGCCACCGGCATGGCCTGGCCCGCCAGCATGGTGGAGGCCTTCGGGATGATCAGCACGGCCGAGATCCAGAGGACCAGCAACACGAGGAAGGAGACGCTCGACCTGCCGGTGAAGGCCGAGACTAGGACACCGATCAGCATAAAACAGGTAAAGTACAGCACCGAGGCCAGTACAAAGAACCCGAACTTTCCCCATTGAGCGGCATCCATTTCCACCCCCATCAGGATCAGCATCAACCCACCGATCAGGAAGGCAAGCACCACCGGCACCAGCAAGGCAACCCATCCTCCCGCAAGTTTTCCGAGAATAAACTCCGCCCGCGAAATCCCATTGGCAAAGACCAGCTTGAGCGTACCGGATTCCTTCTCTCCATTGACAGCGTTGTAGGTGAAGAGGATCGCAAGGAGGCTCAGAACAATCAACACCACGAAGGTCGGGTCGAGGAATTGAAAAACAGCGAGCATCGGATCATCCGAGAATTCGCTCCGAACCAGCCGGACATTACGCATGAGCGTGATCTCGGAAAAACGTCCGATGTCGCTGTTCACTCCATTGACAAATACCTCCATAACATCCGGCTTTCTGTAAGCCGCCGCGGGTACCATATTCCAGTTTGTTTGCTGCGCTGCAGTCTCGAGCATCATCTGGATTGCCTGGTCGTGCTGGGCGACGCGCCCCTTGTAGTGCTGAATCCCGAGCGCCATGCTCGCAATCAAGAGCAGCATACTGATGCCTGCGGTGACGATGAACCGCGCGCTCTGGAGGTGCTCCTTCAATTCCTTTTCAGCAATAATCGTCCACATGCTCTCTTCTCCTTGCGATGGTCGTTATCGAACGTCAAACCGCAGGAACCGGACAAAGGCTCCAACAAAAAACAGGATATTCAGAAGGGCAAGCAACCCGAGATCGGCAAAGGAGGCCGAGATGGTTTCTCCCAAAGTCCTTCCCCGTTCGGCAAATTCCGGGAGTTCGGTCGGGTTTAACGACTTCCGTTCCTCTTCCTGGGCCCCCTGCTGGCCGGAGAACCGCATGACGATCTGCATTCCCCCCGAAGACCCTGTCTTCTTCCTGAGAAATTCGGCATACTCATCCTGGTAACGGTTGAGGTCCTCCAGGTATCGATGCTTGAGCGATACATCGGTGTTCGCGAGGTTCATCGCCGCAATCTGGAACACCGCCGTGGGCGAGAGCCGCGACAGGGCAAAAGCCCACTGTTCCTGGTGGTCTTTCTTATTCCTCCAGTCCTCGTTCAGCTTCCGGTAATACTCTTCACGTTCCTTTTCGTACGCTTTGTTGAGGCTGTCCTGGAACGCAACAAACCGTTGTGACCACGTCTCGTCCCGCGTGATATCGGCCCGGAGAAACTCCCCCATCTTCTGAAAACGCTGATCGAATTGTCCCAGCGTGAACTTCCGCTTCTGGGCCTCCACACCGTCCAGGCTCGGGACATCGACCGCCTGCGCTGCCACGAGGACGGCCCCCTTGGGAATGATCAGGACGGAGAAGATCCAGATGACCAGGGAAAAAAGGAAGGAAGCGCTGCTGCGCGTCACCGAAGCGGAGATCATGATGCTCAGCATGAGGAACACCCCGAAACAGAGCAGCCCACCCCCGATGACCAGGGCGAGCTGGACCCAGTCCGTCCCCGACATCGGCACCCCGAAGCCGATCAGCATCAGGCACCCGATGAGGATCGGCACGAGCAACGGCACCACGAGGGCAAGGAAACTCCCGAGAAGCTTGCTCAGGACGACATCCGCGCGGGAAACGGAGTTCGAGAGGATCAACTTCAGCGTGCCCGATTCCTTTTCCCCGTTGATGGCATCGTACCCGAACAGGATCGCGAAGAGACTGAAGACGATGATCACCACAAAGTTCAGATCAAGAAAACGAAAGACGGCAAAGAGGGGATCGACATTGTACCGGCTGTTGATGAGCGTCAGTTCCCCGTGCGGACGCACCTCCGTTGTGCGGCCGATATCGTTCGTCACGCCGCTCACCAGCACTTGCAGGGGCTGGGGTTTACGAAACACCTTGTGCTGTACCTGGCGCCAGTCCGTGAGCGATGCGACATTGCTGGCATTCACCGCCCGTGCGGCTTCAAACTCCCGTGTGCTTTCCTCATAGTTCCGGATCCCGACATAAAAACTCAGGATCACGAGGATCGCTGCAGCGCCAAACGTAATGGCGAACTTGGTGGAGGAAACAATATCACGAAGTTCTTTCTCCAACAGGATCTTGATCATAGGCGCTCCCGGCGTTACGCCGCAACTTTTCCGTGAATGTAATTGAGATACAGCTTCTCCAGGTCTTCGTGTTCGAGTTCTTTCCTGGATTTGATCGTCAGCATTTTTCCGTCATTCATGATCCCCACCGTATCCGCAACTTCCTTCGCCCGGAAGATATCATGCGTACTCATGAGGATCGCCCTTCCTTGAGACCGAAGATGGAGGATCATGGATTGGAATTCATTGGCCGCCTTCGGATCCAGCCCGCTTGTCGGTTCATCGAGAATGATTGCCGGCGCCTCTTTAATGATCGCAATGGCGAGTCCCACCTTCTGCCGCATCCCTTTCGAGAAACCCTTGAGCTTCTGCTCAAACGCCATCTCCTGGAGCCCCACCTGTCGCAGCACGCTGTAGTACTGTTCCTTCGTCAGGTTCCGCTTCCCTCCCAGCCGCGCAAAGAAATCGAGGTTTTGCCGGGCAGTAAAGTTCGGGTACAACATCACGACATCGGAAAGATAGGCGACGTGTTTCTTCGCTTCGAGCGGGTCGGCGTGCATGTCGACGCCATGGATCTTCGCCGTTCCTTCCGTTTGCGGAAGAAAGCCAAGGAAAATATTGATCGTTGTCGTCTTGCCGGCACCGTTTCCTCCCAGCAGGCAGAACACCTCCCCGGGTTGAACCCCGAAGGAAACGTGGTCCAGGGCACAATGGCCGTCTTCGTAGACTTTGGTCAGGCCTTCCGCTTCGATGATGGGTTGTTGCTTCATGACAGCTTCCTTTCGTTCAGGAATTATCGTTTTGCAAGTCGAATGCCGAAGACCACGATGCCGGCGACAAGGCCGACGATCGCCAGAACGATCGCGGCGGTGCCAAACACGTTTGCCTGCGGCGTCACTTGGATGGTCACCGTCCGCGGCTCGGCCTCGATGGGAAGGTTATCCGACCGTGATGTTGCCCGCACGCGAATGTCGTATTTTCCCACTCCAACATCTTCCGGAGGGACAAACGTCAGGGTGATGCGCCGTTCCGCCGTCGGGTCGAGGCGGTCTATTGTATTGGGCTCGATCGTCTTCGTCCAGTTCAACGGGATATCGGCATCGAAGCGGATGTTGTCGAGCCAGCGGGAACCTTCGTTGATCACGTCCATCGTCATCGTCACGGATTCGCCGGGCTTGATCTCAAAGTAGAGCTGTTGCGACCGGACCAGCAGTTGCCCGATCCCGCGCGGCACCAGTTCGAGAGACCCATACCCGATCCCGAGGGCTTTGATCGCTTCCTCGGTCATGGGTTTCGACCGGTCGATGCGGAAGTCGCTCCCTTGTGGAATGGCAAGGACAAGAAACTTGATCGGGTGATCGATCTCCATTCCATCGTTTGCCCGTTGGGGAAGAAGGACGTTGAGCGACACATTTTTGGTGTTGACCCCTTCCGTGTATTTCAACTGGGTGATGCGCGCCTGGGTCTGGGGGTCTTGAAAATACGAGCTCAGTTGTATCGGGAGGTTGGCAACTTCCAGCCGGTAGGTGTTCTCGGCGGAGGAAAAGAGCTCCATGCGCATCCGGAAGGCCGCCGTCGAACCCAGCGGCGCTTCCTGGCTAAACTGTTCTGCAACGATCGCCACCCGGTTCGAGGAGGCGTCTTTCTGGAAATAGATTCGTTTCTGATCCTGGTTCTGCCCATAGATGAGGCGCACGGTCGCCACATCGACGTCCTGCAGGAGGGAAAATTCGATGGTGGGGGGTTCACCCACCTTCAGGGCTTCGATCTTCGTTTCGTACGGCTGGCTGATAATGGCCCCCGCCTCGTTCAGCAACGAAACGTACACGTCGTTAATGACGTCGGGTTGCACCAGGTCGTAGAGACTTTCCTCGGCGTTCAGAAGGCGTTTGATATCGCTGGTGCCGCTGGTCATATTGGCAAGCGTTACACGGACCCGGCGTTGGTTGCCGGGGGACTGGTACTTCACCGCTTTTTGAATGGCGATGTACCGTCGCTCGTAGATAACAGCCAGAAATGCCTGTTGATAGTTCACCTCGGCTTCACGATACGTCCGTTCGCTCCGTTCCAGTTCGGCACGGGAGATGATGCCTCGCTGGAGCAACTCCTTCTGGCGTTCGTACTCTGTCCGGGCAATAGTGTACGCGTCGAGGCCCCGTTTCAATCCGAGCAGTTTGTACTGGTCATCGCGCGGGTTGTAGTTCGTGCCGGTTTGTGCAGCCACAAACATCCAGGCAAACACCATCAGCAGGAGTATGGAAAGAACCGGTCGCAAGACAATCATGGGGTCGGGAAGAACGTACGATCGTTAGTTGTTTCTCTGAATGATCATCGGGCGACCCGCGTTTTCAGGGCGTTTCGGTTTGATGAAATTGAACGTGAACTTTTTGCCGCCGCGCTCCACATCGAACTGGATCTTCGTCCCCACCTTTGCCTCATTGTATTCCTTGTCGAAATCCCCCAGGGAACGAATCGGTTTCTTGTTCACGGCCAGCAGGACATCGCCGGATTCCAGGGCGATCCCCTTGACCTCGACCCCGGGAAGCTTGAGAGCGACTTTCAAAAATTGGTCCGTTTCCCCCTTCTGGAAGATAGCCCCGATTTCGGGGGCCGGCCTTGAAGTGGCGCGATCGAGTTGTACCATTTGCCGTTCCTGTGCCACGAGACTGCCAAGAGCGAAGAGTGAGCAGGTCATGAAACCGATCCATGACAATCGTACATGCATGGGGTCCTCCATCCAGGTGAGATCCGTTGTTCTTTGAATAGCCCTTTGGACGAAAGGGCGCGCTGGAATGTTCCCTCTTCCCGGAACATCCGGGAAATGCCGGTTCCCTTGCTTTTTCCGCGTCTTCGGGTTATGTTACCTCCGGAAAAAGAGACGAAAAACGATGACCTTCCTGAACCCTGCCCTTCTGTTGGGCCTTATTGCTGCTGCGATCCCCATCCTCCTCCATCTGCTGAACCTCCGGAGATTGCGGACGATCGAGTTCAGCACGCTCACGTTTCTCAAGGAGCTGCAGCGGACCCGCATTCGGAGGCTGAAAATCCGGCAACTGCTGTTAATGGTTCTCAGGACACTCCTGGTGATGTTGCTGGTCCTGGCCTTTGCAAGACCGACGTTGAAGGGGTCGATCATGGGATCCATCGGCTCGCATGGGAAGACGACCATCGTTCTCCTGATTGACGATTCCTTCAGCATGACCGTCTCCGATCAACAGGGAGAGCTCCTTAAACAGGCGAAGCAGACCGCTCTTGCCATCATCGGCCTCTTGAAGGAAGGGGATGAAGTCTCGCTGGTGAAGTTCTCGGACGTCAAACGGCCGTCCATGGAGCGACAGCATGCCCCCTCGCGCGACCCCCAACTCGTGAGCCGGACCATTGAGGAACTCAAGCCTTCCCCGATTCACACAAAGCTCATCGATGCGTTGCGCTACTCGGCCAAGGTGATCGCGGGCTCGGCGAATTTCAACCGCGAGATCTACCTTGTTTCCGACTTTCAACGCGGCTTGCTGGAACGATCGGTGACATCGACCCCCGACGCGGAATCGCTCTTTCCCACCGAAGTCCGGTTTTTCCTCATGCCGCTTGGCAAACGCCCGGTACAGAATTTTGGTGTCGAGGCCATAACCATTCCGGGGGCAATCTTCGAGCGGGGAAAACCCTTTACCGTGAAGGCGCAAATTGGAAACTATTCCGGTGAGAAAGCGCAAAACCATCTGGTCGGTTTGTTCCTGAACGGTACGCGCGTCGCCCAACGCGGCGTCGATCTCTTGCCGGGGACCTCCTCGGAAGTCGAATTCTCCGTCACGAGTGGCGAAACCGGGTTCGTGGAGGGATTCCTCGAGTTGGAGGATGACGATGCACAGTACGACAACAGACGCTCTTTCACAGTCTACCTCCCCGAACGGATCAATGTCCTGCTTGCCGGCACCGAAGCCGAAACCCGCTATGTCAGGCTTGCCCTTGCCGCCCGAGAATCCCACGATGGTTCAGCCTTCGATTTGCAGGAAGTCAGTGTAGAGGGCCTGGGATCGACTCACCTGCGGGATGCCCATGTCCTGGTCCTGGTTGCTCCCGAAATTCTTTCCTCTGCCCAGGCAAATCAGATCGGTACGTTTGTTGCCAATGGTGGAGGTCTGATAGTCTTTCCCGGCACGGGTGGACGGACGGAGCAATTCAACACATCCTTCGCTTCGCAACTGAAACTCCCGAGCGTCATCGGAGTCGACGGAGCACCGCCGCAGACTCCAAACGGAAATGCGGAATCGTTCGTCGAGTTCGACAGGATCGAACTGCGCCATCCGTTATTCCAGGGAATGTTTGACGCACCGGAACCGACAGGAGCGGCACAGGATCGGGGCCGCCAACGGACCGTTGAGTCTCCCCGAATCCTCCGATCCATACGATATGCCCTGTCGGCACAATCGAACCAGATCATTACGCTGACGAACGGATCGGCATTTCTCCTCGAACATCAGAAGGAGAGTGGGCGCATCCTTATGTTTGCCGTAGCCCCGGACCTTCCATGGTCCGATTTTCCGCTCAAGGGATTGTTCGTCCCGCTCCTCCACCGGTCGGTCTCGTATCTTGCCGGTGAACAGCACCAAAGCATGGACTATCTCGCCGGCGATGCGATAACCATCCGAAGCGTTCTCCGCACATCGGGACCATGGACCATTCGGAACCCTTCCATGATCGAAGTGGTGGCAACACCCCGGTCCCGCGGCGCGCAGCAAAGCGTCCGCTTCGGCGAGACCGAAGCGGTTGGCCTGTATACCGTGAGCGCGGGAACGGGCGTCATCCGGAAGTTCGCCGTGAACCTTCACAGAGATGAATCGAACACCATGCCGAGCGAGCCCTCCGACGTGAAGGTGCTCCTGGAGCACATGGGGGTTGAACCATCCGCCATCTCCTTGATCGATCACCCCCAAGAGGCACAACGGCTGGTCCTCGAATCGCGCTTCGGTGTCGAGCTGTGGAAGCATCTCCTCATCGCCGCTTTGCTCGTCGCCATGGCGGAGATGATTGTGGCACGCATCAGTAAACAGGAATTGACTCCCGTATCCTCATGATCGAACTGGCCAACCCCCATAAAGAACGTTGCATCCTAGTCGGCGTCTCGACGCGCAAGACCAGCAGGGAGCAAACGGAAGAATACCTCGACGAACTGGCCCTGCTCGCAGATACTGCGGGGGGTGAGGTGGTCGCCCGTGTCACGCAGGACCGCGACCGTCTGGAGCCTGCGACGTTTGTCGGCAAGGGAAAAGTTGAGGAGATCCGGGCGCTCGTCGTCGAGCAGAAGGTCCCCCTGGTGATCTTCGATGACGATCTTTCGGCGGTGCAGGTTCGGAACCTCGAACGCAGTCTTGAATGCAAAATTTTGGACCGGAGCGCGCTGATCCTCGATATTTTCGCTTCCCGCGCCAAGACCAACGAGGCAAAGACCCAGGTGGAGCTCGCGCAGCTTCAATATTTGCTCCCCCGGCTCACGCGGCAGTGGACTCACCTCTCGAAACAATACGGCGGCATCGGGACCAAGGGCCCGGGTGAAACGCAGATCGAAACGGACCGGCGCATGATCCGAACCCGCATCAGCCACCTGAAAGAGAAACTCGAGAGGATCTCCCAACAACGATTTACACAACGCAAGGGAAGAAGCAGGCATACCCGCGGAGCCCTGGTCGGTTATACGAACGCGGGGAAATCGACCCTCCTGAACCTCCTTTCCGGGTCAGAGGTCTTCGTGGAGGACCGACTCTTCGCAACCCTCGACCCAACCACGCGTATCGTCCCCCTCGGGCCATCAACGCAGATCCTGATGACCGATACCGTGGGGTTCATCCGCAAACTTCCCCACCACCTCGTCGCGTCCTTCAAGAGCACGCTGGAGGAGGTGACCGAGGCGGATTTTCTTCTCCACGTCGTGGACGTCTCGAGCAAAACGTTTGTGGAGCAGATCTCGGTAGTGAGAGAGACGCTGGAGGATATTGGCGCGGCGGACAGACCTACCGTGATGGTGTTCAACAAGATCGACCTGTTGACGGAGAGAACGATCCTTCAGTCGCTTCCGAACGAATACGCACGCTGCGTCTTTATTTCGGCGGCGCGCGGGATCAACATCCTGGGGTTAAAGGAAGAGGTGCGTATCCTGCTGGAGCATGAATTTGTGGAAGAGACGTTCAAAGTGTCGCAGGAAAATCAAAAACTTGTTTCCCAGCTTCACGGCACCGGGGAAGTGCTGGAGCGGACGTACGAGGAAAATGATGTGATTATGCGTATGAGGATCAGGCGGAAGGACCGGGAGCGGCTGGTGAATCTGGTGGGGAAGGAATCGACTCCGTGATGAGGGTCGTTCCATGCCTTCGTCAGGAACTGAGCTTTGGATTACGGGGAACCATGGTGATCACCACCGGGTCCACCCGCCTCAATCCCATCATAAGCCCGCGGAGCTCGATCCTCACCTGCTCCCCTGCGATCTTGTGCCACGGGTCCGCGACGATCTCGGTATCGCCCCCCTCCATCACCATCGTGTACGATTCCCCGGGAGGAACGGCGACGTACGGAAGCGGCTGGAACCGGTTATTGAACTGATAGCGAACGTTTTTCGCGGTCCCCTTGACGAATGCCTGCCGAAGGTCCAGCGTGTCGTTTCCCATGTTCCGGAATGTCAGTTCGACGATCGAGGTGACCCGCTCCCTGACTTCATAGCGTGCCGCCACTTCGACGGTGAAGTTTGCCCGCTCGTCCCGATAGGTAAACTCTTCGCAGAAGCAGTTTTCCGTGGTCACCAGGTACGGGTGGGTGCTGCTGCACGCGGCGAGCAGCGGAAGCAGCGCCACGAACCATCCCCTCCATTCTCTCATCCCTTCTCCGGCATTTTGATGATGGTCTCCCCCTGGAATACTTTCTGCAACTCTTCCGCATCGGCTTTGGTTCCCACGATGTCCCCCCAATGCATGGGGATGACTGCCTGCGGCTTGAAAACGTTCGCGGCCTCACCCGCTTCCTTGCCGGTCATCGTGTAGGTCCCGCCGCACGGGAGCAAGGCAAACTCCGTTACCACGCTCCGCATCTCCGGCGTAAAGTCCGTGTCGCCGCTGTGATAGATCCGCTGCCCGGTGGAAAGCGCGATGACGTATCCCACCCAGTTGTTCTGCTTCGGGTGGAACTTCTTGCCGATGTTATAGGCGTGGACGGTTTTCACCTTCAGCTCGCTGACATTGTATAACTCTCCAGGGCTCACCGCGATCACGGTTCCCTTTAATTGATAGGCGATATCCTTCGGGGCGAAGAACACCGTGGTGTCTTTTTTAATCCTCGCGATGTCCTCAATGGAGAAATGGTCATAGTGGGCATGGGTGAGGAAAATGAGATCTGCGGCGGGAAGGGTTCCCCCGAGCTTCCATGGATCGATGTACAGTTGCGTCGCACCGTCTTCGATCCGGAAGGATGAGTGTCCCAACCAATGAACATGTGAATGGTTCATAAAGACCTCCGTTTATCCATGCTTGATTGTTTCCACGAGAGTTACTTTATGAAAACTAGTTTTCTGCTTGTGACAAGATTTCCCGATTTAAGTAGATAGAAATAGACGCCGCTATGAATATGCAGAGGATTCCACCTTATGACATATTCTCCTGCGTCAAGTTCTCCACTGACAAGTTCACCTACCTCCCTGCCAAGCAAATCAACAACACGGAGTAAGACATCACCCCTCTCGGCAATTGTAAATCTAATATTCGTGGAATTGTTGAATGGATTGGGAAAGTTCTGTTCTAAAACGAACGAAGAGGGGCTCCTGATCGGTTCGGCGGAAGTCAACCGATCAACACTCCGGTACATTCCCCCGACGGTCCCCGCTAAAAGGTAGCAGCTCTCTGTAGAGGCCAAAACGCTGACATGAGGGTTTTCCAATCCTTCATTATGTTTCCCCCACGTCGCCCCCTTATCAGATGATGTGAATATCCCGTTGTCAGTGCCTGCAATAATCCTCCCATGACCGTCGACCGTCAAGGTCCTTACAATTTCTTTGTCTAATCCTGTTTGGTCCCAAGTCATTCCGCCATCGAAAGAGCGATAGATCCCGACACTTCCGACAAACAACACTCCATCAAAATCTTCTGCTGCGGAATTCAAAAGATGATTTCTGAAACTACCAACGACCTGTCTCCATTTGAAACCACGATCAACGGACCGGTAAAGCTCGGCCAACCCATTATGGAAGGTTCCGACAAAGAGTTGCTGTGATGAGGTGACAAGAACCACACTTAAATATACGCTGGTATCGAAAAAAGATAATGGAATCCAGGCATCTCCATTGTTCGTAGATTTATAAAGACCCTCTCCTTCCGTCGCCGCAAATATTTCCCCCCATGGAGAAACCGTTAGGCTTCCGATTCTTTCGTCGTTATTGAGAGGTCCGGTGCCCTGTGACCACGTGTTTCCGCTGTCTGTCGAGCGAAAGATACCGCCGAGAGATGTCCCCGCAAGGAGAGTGCCTGTTTGAGTGACTGCAACACATTCTACCCTAGTATTACGGAGCCGACTGGTTTCAAGCCACGTCATTCCGTCATCTGGAGATCGGTACACTCCGTTGGCGTACGTACCAACAAAAATGTCGCCCCCCACAGCTTGGGCAATAGATGTAACAGAGGCATTCGTGATACCTTTACTTTTTCGTGTCCAGGTCTCACCCCCATCAGTTGAGCATATAACGCCATAACCCTCGGTACCAACGAAAATTTGCCCATTCGCTGCGAATACCATTGAGTTCATTCCGATACTGGGAGTGCCGGGCCTGCGATAATCCCAACTGAGTCCTCCATCTGTTGAGCGATTCACGCCACCCGGAAACCCGGCATAAAGGATTCCCGTTGAATCTCTTTGCAGAAATGACAGCGTCCCTCCCAGTTGCGCACTTTTTGTCCAACTTGCTCCATCATCCAGTGATTGATAAAGCTCACCAACATTAACCCCTGCGAGAATCCGACCGGAGGAACTAATAACAACAGAGCGGGCATCAACGTTCGTTAATCCCTCTACCCAGGTTTCACCATTGTCTGTGGATCGGAACACACCCCGCGGTTCATTAAGTCCCATAATATTATACGGGCTGCAGGCAAAAACGAATTTAGAGGATTTGGTCGTAAGGGCAATAATTGACTGATTGGGGAGTCCAAGAAGAGACCACGTTGTACCACTGTCCAGAGAACGATAAACCCCGAAGCTCCCCGCAAAAAGATGGCCATGCTCATTTGCGGTAAGACTATAAACTTGTTTTATTGGGAAGGAGGAAACGAATGACCAACTTTCTCCCTCATCTGTTGACCGATAAAGTCCCTTCTCGGTTCCGGCAAAGAGTATACCATTCGTGTCATGCAAGAAACAGAAAACAATAATGGAGGTTGAGATGCCGAGATTCTTTCGGACCCAGTGTTCACCATAATCGTCCGATTTGAAAATTCCGCCGCTAAAGACACCCGCAAGAATGTTTCCTTTTGCATCAATGATAAGACTGCGGATGCATCCCGTATCTAACCCATGGTTGGCGTCTTGCCACTGAATTGTTTGTCCTACGGCAGGCTTCGAAAGAATGAGAACGACAAGTAAAACAAAATAAATATGGAAGGATGAGTTCATCATTCACTCCTTTACATCCCCTCCTCTTTTTGTCCCCCTTTACTGCTTCTTGCGAGCTCTTGCGTACCCAGGTTTTAACACTTCATAAATTACTTTAATCCGTTGCTTGTAGGGCAGGAACGCGCTCTTCATGGCATTGATCGTCAGTTTTTCCAGGTCATCCAGAGTCAGGTCAAAGACCTCGGCGGCGGTGTGGTACTCGTCCGTGAGCGTGATATTGCTCATCAAACGATCGTCGGTGTTCAGCGTCAACCGGAACTTGTAGCGATGAAAGATGCCGAAGGGGTGGTCCCTTAAATCTTTCACGGCTCCGGTATGCAGGTTGCTGGTAAGACAGATCTCCAGGGGTATGCGCTTGTCCAGGACGTATTGGGCAAGGGTCCCCATATTCAGAACGATGCCGTCCTTGACTTTCATATCTTCGATCAACCGTGTCGCATGGCCGACCCGGTGCGCGCCGCACCACTGGATCGCCTGCCAGATCGATTCCTTGCCGAACGCCTCTCCCGCATGGATCGTGATATTGAAGTTCTCGCGCTGAATATAATGAAAGGCGTCGACATGCTTCTTGGGCGGATAGCCCCCTTCCTCCCCCGCAAGATCGAAGCCAACAACACCCTTATTGCGAAAATCGACCGCCAGTTCGGCAATTTCCTGGGAGATCGCCGGCTTCATATGCCGCATCGCGCAGAGGATCAGTCCGAACTGAACGCCAAAATCCTTCTTTCCCCGTTCCAGGCCATGGAGCACCGCCTGAACGATCCTTTCCAGATGCAGCCCCTTCCCGGTGTGAAAAACCGGGGCGAAACGCGTTTCAAGATAGACCACCCCATCCTTCTTCATATCCTCCATCGTCTCATACGCCACCCGTTCCAGTGCCTCTACCGTTTCCATGACGCCGCACGTATGTTCGAATCCTTCTAGGAAGAGAGGAAGGCTTCCCCGCGTGGCACCCCGGTGGAACCACGCAGCGAGTTCCTTCGGGTTTGTTGTCGGTAACTTTTTATACCCGGTCTCTTTCGCCAGGTCGATGACGGTTTGCGGACGCACGCCACCGTCGAGGTGATCGTGGAGGAGGACCTTGGGAAGGGGGCGCAAGAATTCTTTTGTCAGTTTCATGCCGTTCTTTCTTTGTTGGGATCGAAGCGATCCGGAATCGTTGTGAGCCGCTGTACGTTAATCGATGGACCCGATCCTTGATTGAACATCCTCGAGAAGCCCTCGACCCTCCACCAGCCCCAGCGCCTTCTGAATATCATCGTACAGAACGCGATCCTCCTGGAGATGGCGGATGTGTTTGCGGACGAAGGTGTAGGCCGCTTCGACCCCCTTCCCTGCCTTCATCGGTTTCCGGCCTTTCAACCGACGCGCAAAATCCAGCCCCTGGCAGGCACAGAGGAGTTCAATCGCCAGAACGGTTTGGGCGTTCTTGAGGACTTTCCACCCCTTTTGTGCGCTGATGGAACCCATGCTGTTATGGTCCTCTTGGTTGGCCGACGTGGGGATCGAGTCAACGCTCCCCGGATGGCACAGGACTTTATTTTCCGAAACGATCGACGCCGCCGTATACTGGGCGATCATCAGGCCGGAGTTCAGCCCGCCGTTGGTCGTCAGGAACCGGGGAAGGCCGCTGAGCGACCCGTTGACCAACCGCTCGATACGCCGCTCGGAGATGTTGGCAAGCTCGGCCAGGGCGATCGCGAGAAAATCCATCGCCAGGGCAATCGGCTGCCCATGGAAGTTGCCCCCTTCAAGATGCACACGGTCCTTCGGAATGATCAACGGGTTATCGTTGGCCGAATTGATTTCAATGCTCACGATGCCGTGCACATAGTCGACGGCATCGCGCGAAGCGCCGTGAACCTGTGGGATACAGCGAATGGAATAAGCATCCTGCACGCGCGGATCATCAAAGCGATGGGATTCGCGGATCTCACTCCCCTTCATCATGCGCCGCATGTTCTTCGCCACGGCAAGCTGTCCCTTGTAGGGACGGAGCCGGTGAATCCGCTCGTCGAACTGGGTATCGCTTCCGCGCAGAGCCTCGACGGTGATCGCGGCGGCAATATCCGCCACCTTGCACAATTCCACAGCCTGGTGGACGGCAAGAGCCGCAAAGGCGGTCATCATCTGGGTCCCGTTGATCAACGCGATCCCCTCTTTTGCCGTCAGCCGGACGGGTTTCAAGCCATGCTTCTTCAGCGCGAGAGAGGAGGCAACAACGTCTCCCGCCGTCCCGCGCAACACGCGGCCGCGGCCCATCATACTGAGTACCATATGGGCCAGTTGCACCAGGTCACCGCTCGCACCGACCGACCCTTGCGACGGTATGGCCGGCATAATCCGCTTGTTCACCATGTCGACCAACAGCTGGAGCGTCTCGAGCCTCACCCCGGAGAATCCCTTCGCCAGCGCGTTGATCCGCAGGACCATCATTGCGCGGACAATCTCGGGGGGGAGGAATTCTCCCGCGCCCGCCGCGTGACTCATGATCAGGTTCTCCTGAAGCAGTTCGATGTTTTCCCGGCTGATCCTGACGTTGCTGAATTCGCCGAAACCGGTCGTGACACCGTAGATCGTCTCCCTGCCGTCGATCCAAGACTCGATCAACGCGCGGGCCTCACGCACCTGCTTCCTGGCAGCAGGCGGGAGCATAATAGCGCGGTCCCCATATGCAATTTCGTGGACTGCTTGAACCGTGAGTGCGTTACCGTCGAGAGAGAAGGTCTTCATACGATGAGAAAGAGACTGGAGTAATCGTGGGATATTCGGGGTCAATGTAGCAGAGGCTTCCTTGAAATTCAACAGAACCCGGAGGGAGAAAGAGATTGACTTTTGGGACGAATCTCGTTATAATCACCAACAATTCAGGCCGTTTTTCTTCGCGGGATTCCCCCCCGAATCGAAATACCTCCCTTGCTGTGCGCGTTGGTGCGACCCGCCGCAGCAGTGATTCCGATTTTCGGCGCCGGACCCAGAATACTCCGACCAACGCACCGTTCACCATGGACCAGGAAAAGATTAAGATTCTCGTGGCAGATGACGAAGATCCTCTTCGGATGACCATAGCCGCGTGGCTCGGTGATGAAGGGTTCGATGTCCAGGAAGCCTCCAACGGGCTCGATGCGATCAAGATAGTCCAAACCAGCGATTTCGATATCGCCCTGCTCGATATCAAAATGCCCGGTGCCAACGGGCTTGAAGTCTTGCGTTTCATTAAAAAGAACTCCCCCACCACGGAAGTGGTGATGATGACTGGGATGAGCGATGTGAGCATGGCGGTAGAGGCCATGAAGCTCGGGTCGAAGGAATACCTTACCAAGCCGGTCGATATGGACCAACTGGTGCCCCAGCTCCGATCCCTGATCAAAAAACGGGACGCCGAAGAGCGGATCCGCCAGCTTCAGTCCGAACACACGGCACGCCTGCTCTACGACCTCCACAATCCTATCGCCGGACTGAAGCAAAGCATCGGCTACCTCGTCAAAGGAATGGCCGGCCCGGTGGGCGACCATCAGAAAGAGTTGCTCGGCTATATGACCAACTCCATCGACAAGGTGATCGGCCTTCTGAACGACATGATGGACTTGACGAAGCTCGAAGGGGGCCGAGTCCGGTTGAATAAAGGCATTGCCAACATCGCAGACGGTGTGAACCGAGTCACCGGCGAGTTCCGCGTCCCCTTTCAATCCAACAAGATCACGCTCGATGTCCATTGCGATACCGATCTTCCGCCGATCGAATTTGACTCTCAGAAGATCGAACAGGTGGTCCAGAACTTTTTAAGCAATGCCGTAAAGTATACCCCCCAACAGGGCGCCGTGGTAGTGCAGGTAAAACCGGTTGCCATGGTGATGGAGGAGGGGCAGCAGCCGTTGGACTTCATCATGACCTCCGTGTTCAACAGCGGTCCGGGGATTTCCGCCGAAGAACTGCCGCTTATTTTCGACCGCTATCGGAATGTGGTGGAGGGGGGGAACGGAAAGAAAACAACGAGCCTGGGACTGGTGATCTGCCAGCGCATCATCGAAGCCCACAACGGGAAGATCTGGGTGGAATCCGAACCGAACAAGGGAGCGACTTTCTCCTTCGCCCTTCCCATCCGCTAACTCAATCAACTGCGGCACCCATGGCAAAGCAACCGATCTCCATTCTCGCCGTTGACGACGAAGAATCGTTCCTTGATCTCCTGACCACGGTTCTCCAGCATGAAGGGTACTACGTCAACATCGCATCGGATGGCGTCGCCGCGATCAATATCCTTCAAACCCTCCCGTTTGACCTTGTCCTGCTCGATCTCAGAATGCCCCGGGTGGATGGCCTTGAGGTCTTGAAATTCATCAAGGACCAGTATTTCGACACGCAAGTCATCATGCTCACCGGGGTGAGCGACGTGAAGCTGGCGGTGGAATGCATGCAGCTGGGGGCCTTTCACTACATCACCAAGCCGTATGCGGCCAATGAACTACTCGCCGTTATCGACCGCGCGCTGGAACGCAAGCGGCTTGTGATTCAAAACAAAGCCCTCAAGTCCGAGCTTGCCCGGTATGCACTCTCCCCCCATATCGTGGGTCAAAGCAAGTCGCTTCTCGAGGTGCTGGGACTCGCTGCCCGCGTCGCCCCCACCGATTCGACGGTCCTCATCCAGGGTCCCAGCGGCACCGGGAAGGAACTGATCGCAAGCTTCCTTCATCAGAACAGCCTCCGCAAGGACCAGCCGTTCATGGCGCTCAACTGCGCCTCCATTCCGGAGACCCTGATCGAGAGTGAATTGTTCGGGCATGAAAAAGGGGCTTTCACCGATGCGACTTCGACCAAGCAGGGGTTCGTGGAGATTGCCAACAACGGGACCCTGTTCCTGGACGAAGTGGGAGAGATCAGCATCATGATGCAACCGAAGTTGCTTCGGTTTCTTCAAACAGGAGAATATCGCAGGGTGGGAAGCAACAAGAACCTGAAATCGGATGTTCGCCTGATCTCGGCCACCAACAAGGACCTCCGGCGCGAGGTGAGCACGGGTAAGTTTCGGGAAGATTTGCTGTACCGCTTGAACGTCATCACCCTCCAGATTCCTCCGCTGCGGGAGCGCAAAGAGGATATTCCCCTGCTCGTCAGTCATTTTCTCCTCAATCGTTTTCGCGCCCGTACCGCGAAGCAGGTGGAACCAAGGGCCATGGAGCTATTGAAGAAGTATGATTGGCCGGGGAATGTCCGTGAACTGGAAAATGTGATCGAACGGGCCGCGATTCTTGCCCGGGACGAGGTCATTCAGGTGGACGATATCGCCCTGCCGATCGGAACACGCTCGATGTACGAATCCTATACCGATGCCCCCGGTGAGGGGCCCCGCCTGGGAAGCGCCGTCTCCATGCTGGAGATCGAGAAGGCGCACATCCATGGTGTGCTCACAACGGTAAGCTGGAACAAGAACACGGCGGCAAAGATCCTCGGGATCAGCCTGAAGACGCTCTATACGAAAATCCAGCAGTACAACCTTTCAAAAGAGTGAGACCTTGTGCCCGATCCGGCGGGGTATTCAGCCCCTCCTTCCGAAGGCGTGATGCGATGTACCAATCTTGACCCTTGCGATACGGTATGCTCCTCTTTCTTCTCCGCCACGGCGATGCGCTTGACAGCCCCACACTCCACGACGACGAACGACCGTTAAGCGACCTCGGCAGGGAACAAGTCACGACCACCGCCCGATATCTGCGTTCGGTACAACCCTCCCTCGACGAAATTATTTCCAGCCCGCTCCTGCGCGCCCGCCAAACTGCGGAAGCCCTCCATGAACACTTCCCCGGGGCACAGCGGACCGTTTCAGAGTTCCTTGCACCGATGAGCAACCCCATGCAGATTTTCAAGGAGTTGAACCGGTTGCGGGCGCAGAGCGTGTTGCTTGCGGGGCACGAGCCGTTTATGAGCACGGCGATCTCGCACCTCATCGCCGGCAATGATGACGCCAAGGTGGAAATGCGTAAAAGCAGCCTCGCCTGCATCCACTCAGCCCACCCGGTGGGACGGGGCAGCGGGGCCCTGCGATGGATCGTGGCGTACGAACTTATGAAAACTCACAGAACATAATGTCCCCTCCATGGAGCCAACGATGGAATTTCAAACGGTGCCAATCGATAAACCCGAAGCGACCAACCTGATCCTGGGGCAGTCGCACTTCATCAAGACCGTGGAGGATATCCACGAAGCCATCGTGCAAACAGCACCGCAGATGAAGTTTGGATTGGGGTTCTGCGAATCCTCGGGCCCGGCACTCCTGCGTTGGACAGGCAACGATGACACCCTTATTGAACTCGCGAAGAAGAATGCGCTCGCCCTTTCGTGCGGCCATTGCTTCCTCCTCTTCATGGAGAACGGCTTCCCGGTCAACATCCTCAATACGATCAAGGGGATCCCCGAAGTTTGTCATATTTTTTGTGCCACGGCGAACCCCATCGAGGTGATCGTCGCAGAAACGACCCAGGGGCGTGGAATCATGGGGGTGATCGACGGCATGAAAACAAAGGGGATTGAAACCGAGGCCGATATCCGGACGAGGAAGGAATTCCTGCGCAAGATCGGGTATAAACTGGGATGAGCGGGGATCGGGAAGAACGTTCAAGGAGAACACCATGACCATGCTGAAGACACAATCATTCCTTCTGACACTGGCATTCCTTCTGATCGGCTGCGGCAAGTCGGACGATGATATCCGGAGGGTGGTTCAGGAGGAACTGGCGAAAAGCTCAACACGCTCCTTCATCACGGACGCGCAGGTGATCGGCCCCTACAGTCCGGCGGTGCAGGCCGGGGACTTCCTCTTCGTGTCGGGCCAGATCGGTTTGAGCCCGGAAACGGGCGAGATGGCGGGGGATGATGTCGAAAGCCAGACGCGCCAATCCCTTGAGAACCTGATGTCCATTCTCCGGAAGGCCGGGTACGATTCAAGCCACGTGGTGCAGTGCACGGTCTATCTCAAGGACATCAACGATTTCCCGAAGATGAACCTGTTGTACGGCGGCTATTTTACCGAGGGGGCGTATCCCACCCGGGCGACCGTCGAGGTCTCCAACCTGCCGCGTATGGCGAAAGTGGAAATAGCTGCCGTGGCGTACAAGGCGCGATAACCTGACCGGCACGGAATTCACCGGATCCCGTCCGTTGGAGAATTGCGGTTTCTGAACGAGGTACACATGCGAAACCATGGATCTTCATCCCGAACCGTACGCGCACCGCGCGGAACAACGCTCTCCTGTAAAGGCTGGCTGCAGGAGGCCGCGCTTCGGATGCTCATGAACAATCTCGATCCCGAGGTGGCCGAACGACCGCAGGACCTGATTGTGTACGGCGGCACGGGAAAGGCCGCGCGGTCGTGGGAGTGTTATGACGCCATCGTACGGAGCCTCCGTCAGCTGGAGAGTGACGAAACGCTTCTCGTCCAATCCGGCAAGCCGGTCGGTGTTTTCCGAACCCATCCCAACGCCCCGCGCGTCCTCATCAGCAACTCCATGCTCGTACCGCATTGGGCGACATGGGATGAGTTCCGGCGCCTGGAAGGTCTCGGCCTGACGATGTACGGACAAATGACCGCCGGGAGCTGGATCTATATCGGCACCCAGGGAATTCTGCAGGGAACCTACGAGACGTTCGCGGCATGCGCGGCACAGCACTTCGGCGGCTCGCTGGCCGGGCGATTTCTCCTGACCGCGGGACTCGGCTGCATGGGGGGCGCCCAACCGCTCGCAGCAACGATGAACGGGGCTGTATGTCTTGCAATCGAAGTCGATCCCGAGCGCCTGCAACGCAGGCTCAAAACCCGCTATCTCGATACGATGACCGAAAGCCTGGACGACGCCCTGGCGCAGGTCAAAACGGCCGTGAGTAAAAAACAACCCCTGTCGGTTGGGCTCCTGGGAAATGCGGCAGAGATCGTTCCGAAGATCGCCGCGGGGAGGTTCCTCCCGGACATCGTAACGGATCAGACGTCGGCCCATGACACATTGAACGGCTATGTTCCGGCTGGCATGCCGTACGCCAAGGCGCTCGCGCTGAGGAAGAAAAACCCAAAACGATATTCCGAACTTGCCAAGGCTTCGATCGTGGACCACGTCAAAGCCCTGCTCAAACTTCGCACCAAGGGGGCCGTGGTATTCGACTACGGCAATAACATCCGGGGCGAGGCGCAAGCCAACGGCGTCAACCGCGCGTTCGACATACCCGGATTCGTGCCGGAGTATATTCGCCCATTATTCTGCGATGGAAAGGGACCCTTTCGCTGGGTTGCGCTTTCGGGTGACCCGGAGGATATCCACCGCACTGATCGCGCCGTGATGGAGACTTTTCCGGAGAACAAGCCGCTTTGCAACTGGATCGAGAAGGCTCAGCGCGAGGTCGCGTTCCAAGGTCTTCCCGCAAGGATCTGCTGGCTGGGGTATGGCGAACGGGCCAGAATGGGAAAAATCTTTAATAGGCTCGTCGCGAAACGAGAGGTCAAGGCGCCGATCGTGATAGGCCGGGATCATCTGGATTGCGGGAGCGTCGCCTCTCCCAACCGCGAGACCGAAAAGATGAAAGACGGAAGCGATGCCATCGCCGACTGGCCCATCCTGAATGCCATGCTGAATACCGCGGGAGGAGCAAGCTGGGTCAGCCTCCATCACGGAGGGGGTGTGGGGATCGGGCTCTCGATTCATGCCGGGATGGTGGTTGTGTGTGATGGAACGCCTGAAGCGGAAGCACGCCTGGAGCGGGTCTTAACCTATGATCCGGGTATGGGTGTCCTCCGACACGCCGATGCGGGGTACGAACAGGCAATTGACAACGCCCACCGGTGGGGCGTCCGTGTTCCGATGCTGTTACAGTAACAGGGCCCTTCCATGATGAAGCCTCAACAGAACAACGGCCGATGAAATCGTCGGGGCAAACATCGTTCCTCAAAATTCTTGTTGCCGAGGACAATGACGTCAATCAGCAATTAATGCGCCACGTGTTGAAGCGGCTCGGGTACGAGGCCGAGGTTGTCTCAAACGGACTCGAAGCAATCAACGCTGTTGAGCGAACACGGTTTGATGTATTGTTTATGGATGTGCAGATGCCTCAGATGGATGGACTGGAGGCCACCCGGCGCATTGTCGGACGCTGGAACAAAAGCAACCGCCCTGAAATCATTGCACTCACAGCCGGGGCGAAGGAAGAAAGCATGGACAAATGCTTCGAAGCCGGGATGGACGGCTATCTTACCAAACCAGTCCGTCCGGACCAGCTTCAGGAAATCCTCCTCCGCATCTCGACCGGAGCCGGGGTGGAGACAGAGCCGGCACCTCCGGACCCCCCGATGCCCGCAACGCTTGAAGAGAGCATACTCGAGCGCCTCCGGCAGCTCGGACTGGAGAACAACCCGGCGTTCTTTGTTGAATTGCTTGAAACGTACATCCCGGCCATGGATACCCATGCAGCGATGCTCTTTCAAGCGTATACCGAGAAGAATGCAAAGAAACTCCACTACGCGGCACATTCCCTGAAAGGCAGTTCCCTCAACATCGGCGCAACGAGCTTTGGATCCCTCTGCGAAACCATCGAGAACGATGCAAAATCAGGATCGGTGGGGACCCTCGGTCTCGTCCGCGATCAATTCGAACGGGAACTCGAGTCCCTTCGGCGAGCGGTTGCCGGCGTCCAGCAGCGATTAAAAAAGGATTTAAACCGCCCATGATGCAACGAAAGGAGCGGCAGGTTCCATGAGGTTTCTTGTCTTCGGCGCTGGAGGTGTTGGTGCGTATTTCGGGGGAAGGCTTGCAAAGGCGGGCGAGGAGGTCTGGTTCGTCGCACGCGGCAAGCACCTGGCAGCCATGAAGAAGAAAGGACTCTTCGTTCATGCTTCCGACGGATCCTTCCGCGTCAAGGCAGGAACGATGACCGACAATCCAGCCAAGGTCCCCTCGCCGGACGTCGTTCTGTTTTGCGTGAAAGCCTACGACACGGAATCCGCTGCGAAGCAACTCGCCCCCATCTTTTCAAACGATTCGATCGTGATCAGTTTGCAGAACGGTGTCGAGAACGAGACGAAGATCAAACATTGTATCCCCCAGGCCATTGTCTACGGCGGTGTGGCGTACATTTTTTCCAACATCACCGCCCCCGGGAAAGTAACCGAGTGGGGCGGACCGAGGAAAATCGTATTCGGACCACTGGAGGGAGAGCCCTCAGGCAGGGCTCAGGAGATTGAGAAGGTGATGAGGAACGCCGGCATTGATGCAACCCTGACGAACGATATGCTGACCGAGTTATGGAAAAAATTCATCTTCATCGCTGCCGGCGGCGGATTCAACACGCTGAGCCATCTCGCCCTGGCAGACATCATGGCCGTCGATGAAAGCAGGGAGGTTTTTTACCTGGCGATGAAGGAAGCGGAAGCGGTCGCCCGCGCAAAAGGGATCACCCTGCCGAAAGGGTTTGTCGAACAACAGTTTGAGACCCTGAAGAACCGCGCAACCACCGCCCGGACCTCGATGTATTACGACCTGGTCCAGCAAAAGCCGATGGAGGTGGAGGAGCTGGTGGGAGCGATTGTCCGCTACGGCCGCGAGGCCGGTGTTCCAACGCCGATCAACCAAACGATCTATGCAAGCTTGCTTCCGCACCATCTCCTGCACGTCCAGAAGAGGAAACCATCAAGGTTTAACGCTCCCCGCTCATAAATGCCCTCACAGCCTTTCCACCCCGCCATGGGCCTGTGCGAACATTGCCGCCATGCCGCACGCATCACGACGGCAAAGGGAAGCACGTTCATCCTCTGCAACCGCTCGAAAACTGACGACCGATTTGCAAAATACCCGCGGCTGCCGGTGCTTGCCTGTCCCGGGTTTGAACGACGACCGACCGAGGATTCTTCGAACGAATCCGTTCCTTGATTCTCGGGACACTTCTTCGTTTCTTTTCCCAACACATCGTCCATTCCCTGATTAATCAGCAACCCGTGTGCCCGAGCATCAACGATACCAGGAACTTATCGCCAGGGAGGCCCGTCACTGGGGGGGAGTACGCCCCGACCCCTCCAACCCTCAGCTTTGGCATGATCCGGAATTGTACGAGATCTTCTTCGGAGTCGAGTACCGGACCTTCATCAACCGGATCGCCGCCCAGGGGAATACCGTTCTCGAACTCGGGTGCGGTGAGGGAAAACTCGCCATGGAACTGGCGCAGCGTGGAATGAAGGTGACAGCCATCGATGTGAGCCCTGAGAGGATTCAACGGGCAACCGAGGCTGCCCACGCATCCGGATTGGGATCGCGCATAACGTTCGTCGTCGACGATCTGAACGTAGCGTCGTTTCCCTCCGAAGCGTTCGACTGCGTTGTCGCCCATGACGCTCTCCACCATATCCTGAACATCGATCGCCTGTGCGAGGAAGTCGGGAAAGCCCTGAAACCGGGGTGCTCGTTCATGGTGATGGATTTCGTCGGGATGGGACCGATTCGCAAGGTTCTCGCCGCCCTCCTCTATGCAGCGCTCCCGACCTATCAACCCTACCGGGCAAAATGGAATCTGCGTCATCGGCTCCCTGCGTTTTTTGCAAGTGAGCAATCGAAACGAAACGCTCTTGCAGGAGGAGCCTCCTCACTCCTCCACCCCGATTCGCCTTTTGAAGAGATCTCGCAACAGTCCATGAT
>JACPUH010000021.1 GCA_016192345.1 Ignavibacteriales bacterium
AGAAGAACTGGTCATCTACACCATGTCTCAGGGAACATTTCGGTTGGCTTACGAGGTGAACATACATCCCAATCTTGTCGAGTGGTACTCCTATATTATCGACGCTGCGAACGGTCAGACTCTCAACAAGATTGCGCGCCATTGCTCGATAATACCAGAGAACACTGCGCGCACTTCGGTAACGGCGTACGAGTTCAAGTTCGAACCGTCACAGTCTTCCAACGTGCTGGCTGGATCGTTTGCAGATGCGACCGCGCTGGACCTGAACGGAGTCTCAAAGACCATGAGAGTCTGGAATAACGGCTCCGGGACGTACTACATGGTTTGGGACTTGCCGAACCACAATGCCGGCCAATCACAGCTTCCCGATAATCCTGCCGGCGGCGGACTCACGATCTCTGCAAACAACAAAGATCTCGACCAGAAGGTGCAGTTGGTTCACAATACCTCGCCTAACAATACATGGTCCGACCCGGCGGCGGTTTCCGCACACTATAACACAAAGCTGGCGTATGACTACTTCTCAAGCACTCATGCGCGCAAGGCGATCGACGATAAGGATGCCTCAATTATCTCGGTCACGCACGTAACATCCAGTGGACAGGCAATGGATAACGCCTACTGGAATGGCCGGGTGATGGCTTACGGGGACGGAGCAACTGACTTTAAGCCGCTCGCCGGCGGGCTTGATGTCTCGGGCCATGAGATGACGCATGGGGTGATTCAGAACACGGCAAATCTTGTCTATCAGGGACAATCGGGAGCGTTGAATGAGTCGTTTGCGGATGTCTTCGGCGTGATGATCGATCGGTCGAATTACCTGATCGGTGAGGACATTATGAAGTCTTCCTCGAAGGTCGCACTCCGGGACCTTGCAGATCCGAAAAACCCTCAAATCCTTGCTCCACAACCGGCGCACATGAATGAGTTCCAGAATCTTGGCGCCAACGAGGACAACGGAGGCGTGCACATCAACAGCGGAATTCCCAACAAGGCTGCCTACCATGTTATCACATCAGTGGGGCGTGCGAAGGCCGAGATCATTTACTACCGCGCGCTGAGCAAGTATCTGACAAAAAACAGTCAGTTCGGAGACTGCAGGAAGGCCGTGGTTCAGGCGGCGACGGATCTTGTTGGCCAATCCGGCATTACGAGCGCTGATGTTGCTGCGGTCAACTCAGCATTCGATGCCGTCGGGATCACGACAACGACCGGAACCGGGTCCGGCGGGAACGAAATACCACCAGTGACCGGTGGTAAGCAGTACATTGCTTTCATGATTGAGAGTGGCCAGATCGGCTTGTTCGATCCATCGACCGGTCAGGCGGCCACGTTCAACAGCCCGGGCGCTGCGGCGCGGTCCGCGACCGGTGACCATTCCCAACTCTCGACAGGCTTCAGCGGCCAGAGAATCTGGTTCGTGAACCAAAGCAGGCAGCTGGCGCTTGTTGATATCGCGACCGGAAATGTGAGCAATTTCCCGCAGCTTCAAATCCAGCAGTCTGGTGACCTCTGGAATGCGTCGGTGTCGCCGGACGAAAATTATGTAACAATTTCGTCGGCGTACGCCAATGATCCAAATCTCTATATCTTCGACGGTACACAACTCGGGAAAATCCCGCTTACCCCCGAGAGCACGCAGGACGGGATCAAGGTACAAACCATTCAGTACGCGGATGTCGTTTCCTGGTCTCCGAACCTCAACAAGCCAAAGATCGGTTTTGATGCATACAATCAGGTCGACGTCGGCACGACCGGCAAGGTCGGTTACTGGAGCGTCTATGAGATCGACTTCTCTGTCGGGAAGGTATTCGGTCTCATCAGTTCACAGCCAAGCAACGTCAGCATCGGGAACATCACCTACAGCAATACAAATCCCGATCTGGTCGCCTTCAACTATATTGATGCCACCGGGAAATTCGACACGTACGTGGGAAATTTTGACACGGGGGAGCTGAGGGCATTGAACATCCCGTCGTTTTCCATGAATGGAGCGGCAATCACTGACGGAGAGCGACCAACGTTCTCCCCCAATGACGCCGTGCTGTGCTTTTCGAGCCCTAAGCTCAAAGCACTGCTTTTTTATGAGGCGGCGTCAGGACAGCTTTCCTCTGCACCATTTCAGGTTGCCCTCTACAACCCGCGCTGGTTCACACAGGGTGGACAGGTTCCGAGCAGTGTCGAATCCGGGCAAATCGCGACAACATTCCGTTTGTTCGACAACTACCCGAATCCGTTTAATCCCTCGACACGCATTGAGTACGAGCTGCCAACCAGATCCCATATTCACCTGGCCGTCTACGACATCCTTGGCCAGCTGGTTCGCACGCTGGTCCATGCAGAGCAGTCGACCGGACGATTCAGCGCGGCCTGGGATGGGACGAACAACAGGGGCGTTCAGCTTGCTTCCGGCATGTACATCTATAGGCTGGAAGCAACAGAGGGGACAGGACGATCCACCGTACTTTCGCGGAAGATGCTGTTCTTAAAGTAGGTCACAGGACCCGAAGCTCGCCGCTCAGCAAGGAATTCGTACATCCATTCGCTGCCAGTCCATGGAGGACCCGATGAGGAAGCTCTCCCTTCTCGTTACCGTTATTATCACGCTGGAGCAATCACTGGCACAATTCAATGTTCTCGTGAATGACTTCCCTGTGAGCGAAGTGATCAATGCGAGCGTGTATCGCCCTGCGCTGGCGGCTGCCCCCAACGGATCGTACGCCGTGACTTGGGGCGACGAGCGTTATGGCAATACGAATCGGGCAAGTGGAGCGGGGAATATCTTCGGCCGGATCATCGGTTCGAATGGTGCTCCTCTGACCGCTAACTTCAGGGTCGACGATATAGCCGCCAACACGTACTATACGGACCACTGGATATTCTTCAGCTCACCGCTGTTCCTGCCAGCGGGGCAGCTTGTGGTTGTCTGGCATGTCAACGGAGCGAGTGGTATAGGCGGGATTCAGGCGAACGATGTGTATTACACAGCATTCAACGGCTCAACGGGCGCTCGTCTCGGGGCTGGTGTTCAACTCAACATGGCCGGCAATACGACGGGCGGCCACGCAACAAAACCGAATGTCGCCTATCGGCCACCTTCGACTTTTCTCGCCGTGTATGAATACTCCAAAAACGGAAACAATATCGGCGGGACCCTTGTCGACGTCAACAGCGGAGCCCGGATTGGCGACGCGTTTGAAATGAGCGACAATGCGTTCAACGCCCGGATCTATCCCCATGTCACCAGCAATGGCAACTACACTGTTTGCGTCTGGACTGACGGACGGACAGACACTCAACTAGGCGATATCTACTCAGAGCGAATCGTTGGCAATAATCTCGCCAGCACGAATGTGAAGGTGAACGACGACCCGGCAGGAGGGTACAACCAGTACGCCCGTGTTGCCATGGATGCTCAGGGGAACTATGTGGTGGTATGGATCGATGCGCGCTCCAGTTCATTCGGCGATCTTTATGCGCAGCGTTTCGATCCCCAGGGAAACCGCATTGGAACTAATTTCAAGTTGACGAAAAGCAACTCCCTGCTTCACGAATATCCTCCCGGCATTTCCATGAAAAGCGACGGCTCATTCGTTGTGACGTGGGCGGATTCCGTCAGGCAGGTGGGGAAGAATTGGAGCATCAAGACCCGGTTTTTCGGATCGACCGGCCAACCGCTCTCAGACATCATCGAGGTAACGAACGCGCCGTCTCTACAGCCGGATGTGAAGATTGGGCCGACGGGGACGATTTATTACGCATGGCTTGATGGACGGGAGAACGCTACCCTGGGACGTATTTACTCAAAGATCTATTCCGGATTTCCCATCACGGCAATTGAAGAGAGTCATGCACCGTTGTTGTTTAGTCTGGAACAGAACTATCCTAATCCGTTCAATCCGAGCGCGACGATCCGCTTCACCCTCCCGATCGCAGCCAGCGTGACGCTGAAAGTGTATGATGTCCTTGGACGCGAGGTGGCGGAGCTCGTGAATCAGGCTCTCGGAGCTGGTGTGTTCACCTACAGGTTCGATGCGGCAACGTTGGCAGGTGGTTCATATTACTGCCGAATGACCGCGATGGGTGTTGAGAATGGAAAGGGACGAACCTTCAGTGCAGTGAGGAAGCTTGTTCTCATGAAGTAAGTTTTGGTGCTTTGTACATTCCCACAGGGCATTACGAGAGGAACTATCGGACGGACAACCGGTAATCTTGAAGTCCTTGTTTCCTCAACTCTGTGCGCTACCTTATGGTCGTGGGCTACGCAGTCGGGGGAAAACTCAGGACTACGGGAACATTTCTTCGTCTCCTGCGTCATGAGAATATTCTTCCCATTCCAAAGAGCCGCTATGAATCGCTTCGTGATCTTTTTTTTCATTCTTGTCCCCACATTGCTTATCGGACAAGAAAAGCCTTCTTTGCAACAAGAAGATCGGGTGAGGATCGCGGAAGCATTCCGACTTGCGGAATGGGTCGGAAATACGGTCTGGGAGAACTGGGACAAGGCCCCTTTTGCATTCCTGCTGGTGACACCGGAGTATGAGTTTCTACTCCATCACCCCAATCCCTTCCCCGATTTTTCCCCGCTCGGATACGACGAACTTCTGAAAAGTGAAGTCCATTACCGGAAGCGTGTCTATTCGCCACAACTTCTCGCAACGTTTCCGGCGGTGAACGGAGAGCAGACCATCGTGATCGGTCAGGCAGGGAACACGATGGCGAAAAGCTCGACCCCCTGGGTCGTTGTGGCCCTGCACGAACATTTTCACCAACTCCAATATGCGCGTCCGGACTATTACCCTGATGTTGAAAAACTTCAACTCTCCCGCGGCGAACAGTCCGGCATGTGGATGTTGAACTATCCGTTCCCTTACGATTCCACCGTCGTTACGACGGCATTTTCCAGGCTTTGTTCCCTGCTCGCCTCCGCTCTCAAAGCGCGTGAAGGAGAATCATTGAGAAGTGAGGTGGACCGGTATCTTGAGGCCAGGAGGGACTTCAAAAACCTTTTAAAAGAAGATGATTATCGATACTTTTCCTTCCAGCTCTGGCAGGAGGGGATCGCCCGGTACACCGAATATCGGGTCGCCGGTCTTGCTTCAAAGGGTTATGTTCCTTCAAGTGAATTTCAGGAACTCCCCGACTTCACGCCGTTTGACTCCGTTTCCGAGAGTTTACGAAAGGGGATTGTCGATATCCTTCCCACATTAAATCTTGCAGAATCCAAGCGATCTGTCTTCTATCCTTTCGGCGCGGCGGAGGGGCTTCTCCTCGATATCGTCAATCCCGGATGGCAGAGGGAGTATTTTCAGGAGAAGTTCGACCTGGAAAAGTATTTTCGATAAACTCCCCCTGGCATTCTTCCTTTTCTCCTCGTATACTCTCCGCATCAGCCTACCACCGCCTAAGTCCTATTAACAATAAATGTGTAGTATTTTTCTATTTGGATCTGAGACTCTCGAAACGCTAGGTGTGAACCGAAAATCGTGAACCGCACCGACCGACTTCTCGCCATCGTCCTGGAACTTCAGGGAAAGGGAACCGTCACCGCAGAGAAACTGGCGGAGACGTTCAGCGTCACGAAACGGACGATCTACCGCGACGTCGACGCCCTCTCAGAGGCAGGTGTCCCCGTTGCCGCTGAACCCGGCGTCGGGTACTCCCTCGTCGAAGGCTACTTCCTCCCCCCCGTCAACTTCACGAATGAAGAAGCGATCATGCTGCTCCTGGGAACGGATTTCATCTCGCAAAGTTTTGGTCGGGAGTACGGTGAGAGCGCCTCAGCCGCAGGAAGGAAGATTGAAGCGCTGCTTTCTCCATCCATGCGGAAAGAGGTGCAGGAACTCAAGCGCAGTATGCGATTCCTTTCGATGGGCCAAACGGGCAAGGGGCATGAATTGGAGATTCTCAGACAAGTTCGCCGCGCCCTCATCGAACGCAAAACCATTCGCTTCACTTACTACAAGCGGTATGCACAAAACAACGAAGGCCCGCTGACGCGGGAAGTCGACCCTTATCTCCTGACGAATATCAGCGGCAACTGGTTGTGCGGCGGATACGACCACTTGCGCAAAGCGACCCGAAGCTTTCGCCTCAGCCGCTTCGAAAAGCTCGAAATCACCAACCGTTCGTTCATCCGGCCCAGGCATTTCCTCAAAGCATTCAGCTCCGGCGAGGGGTTTACCATAACCGTCAAGGCTCTTTTCCACCCCGGGGTCGCACGCTGGGTGCTCGAATCAAGACCTTTCTTCCTGGCCTCCCACCGCGAATCCGCGAAGGGTCTTCTCGTCACACTCAGGGGAAATAATGAGGAACAGATCCTGCAATGGCTCCTCAGTTGGGGGTCCCGGGTGAAAGTCCTTTCCCCGGAATCGATCCGGACAAAACTCGCGTCGGAAGCCGAGCATGTGCTTGCCTCGCATCGATCCCGTCAATCGTAGTCCTGCAAAAATCACAAGCAAAAATATAACGCGGAGTGACGCCGAGAAGACACCGAGGACCGCAGAGGAAAAAAGACAAAACCTCAGCGGAGCTTCGGCTTTTCTCAGTGTTTCTCCTTACCTGCCGGCAGGCAGGTGTGATATGTTTCTTACGGAGCAAAAACATGCTGACATAAGGTTGTCACTCTCGATGTGTATCTTGCACAAGAAAAAGCATAACTCAGAGGGACACCGAGATGGCACCGAGTTTCACTGAGAACAAAAATAAAACTATTATGAAATCTCTTGAGGGAACAATTGCGCTCGTAGCGGGAGCCACACGGGGTGCGGGGCGAGGTATCGCGGTGGCTTTGGGGGAAGCCGGGGCGACCGTGTACTGCACCGGCCGAAGCACGCGTGGAAAACCAATCACAAAAAAACGGAAAGTGTCTTCCGTCTTCCAGACGGAGGGGCGACCGGAGACAATCGATGAGACGGCGGAAATGGTGAACGCCCACGGGGGAAAAGGAATCGCTGTCCAAACCGACCATACGGACGAACAGCAGGTAAAGAAACTTTTCGCCCGCATCAAACGGGAACAAGGGGGGCTGGATATCCTCGTGAATGACATTTGGGGAGGGGACTCCCTGACGGAATGGGGAAAACCGTTCTGGAAACTCGACCTGAACAAAGGATTTGCCATGATGCAACGGGCAATCTTCTCCCATATCATCACCAGCCGGTATGGGGTGCCGCTGATGCTCGGACGGCCCGGCGGACTCCTGGTCGAGATCACCGACGGCAACCAGGCATATTACCGCGGAACACTCTTTTATGATTTTGTGAAGATGTCGGTCATCCGGCTGGCGTTTGCCATGGCGCATGAGTTAAAAGGTAAACGAATTACAGCTCTTGCCGTCACACCGGGATTTCTCCGGTCCGAAACGATGCTGGAGCACTTCGGCGTCACGGAGCAGAACTGGCGGGAAGGAGCAAAGAAAGATCCCAATTTCATTGCATCGGAATCGCCGATGTTTGTCGGGCGTGCCATCGCCGCGCTGGCCGCGGATCGGAATGTGTTTTCAAAATCCGGTAAGGTCTTCAGCTCCTGGCAATTATCCGATGAATACGGCTTCACCGATGCCGACGGTCAACGACCGCATTGGGGGAGATATATCCATTCCTCAAAGAACAAAGCATTGATTGCATTTCAGAAGGAATTCTCCGCTTCCCATCACGCATACCTTCAGGCGTTTTCGGAGAGCGTATGAAAAGAATGAAGCCAACTCTCCCGGTGGAGAAGTATCTCCAACGCTTTCCATTGAACATCCGGGACATCGTGAACCTTCTCCGCTCACGAATGAAGGAAGCGGAGTCCGGCATGATAGAACGGGTCTATCCCGGATGGAATGTCATCGGGTATCGCGTCTCGGTACAGAGATCGTCAGTCTACATCGGCTTCATCGCCCCGTATGAGAACCGGGTCGTCATCGGGTTTGAGTACGGCATGCTGCTGTCCGACCCACACAGGGTTCTCGAGGGGAGCGGAAAGCAGGTTCGTTGGATCACTTGCCCCTCCAAAAAAGTGCCAAAACGCTCAATTTTGATGCCGCTTATCTTGGAAGCGGTTTCCATTGCAAAAGAGAGAAGGAACAACCGTTGATGAAACAAGCGAAAAACCGTTGCACTTGGTGCGGAACGGACCCGCTGTACATTGTGTACCACGACCGGGAGTGGGGAGTGCCTGTGCACGACGACAGGAAGCTGTTCGAGATGTTGATTCTGGAGGGGGCGCAGGCCGGCCTGAGCTGGATTACCATTCTCCGCAAGCGGGAGAATTACCGGAAAGCCTTCGATCACTTCGATGCAAAGAAGGTTGCTGGTTATGACGGGAAAAAAGTCAGGGCCTTGCTGCACAATGAAGGGATCATCCGGAACAGGCTCAAAATCACCGCTGCCATTGGAAACGCCAAGGCATTTCTCGCCGTGCAGAAAGAGTTCGGGACGTTTGACGCTTATCTCTGGCAGTTTGTCGGCGGCAAACAGAAAATCAACCGCTGGAGGACGCTGAAAGAGATCACCCCGACCACTCCCGAATCGGACGCGATGAACAAGGATTTGAAAAAACGCGGATTCAAGTTCGTCGGATCGACGATTTGTTATGCCTTCATGCAGGCATGCGGACTGGTGAATGATCACCTGGTTTCCTGTTTTCGATATCATGCCACTGAGGCACAGAGATCACGGGGGAAAAAATACAAATCCTAAATTCCAAAATCCAAATCATCAAAGATTCCTCTATGAACTCAGCGTCTCTATGGCAATTCTTTTCGTAACTGCTCAGCATTTTATTTTACCACCGATGGCACACGGATGCACACCGATACATGCAAGAAGATTAAATCGCCCCTGAATCAGGGGAATTCAACATAACAAAAGAATAAGGCGCGTACGGTAGTACATCGGTGTCAATCGGTGCGCCATCCGTGGTTCGATAGCTGAGTAGTAACTTCTTTTCGATCTATCATGAAAGGAGATATGACGTATGATGCAATCCATGACCCCCAACCTGATGGTGCACGATGTCAACAAGACCATTGATTTTTACCGCGATGTGCTCGGCTTCGAGTTTGTCGCGTCGGTTCCGGATTCGGGACAATTCGATTGGGCGATGATGAAACACGGCCCCGTGGAATTAATGTTTCAGTCCGTTGCGAGTCTTGCAAAGGATCTTCCGGCGTTCGTCAAGATGGGGCCGGGCGGGGCGTTCACACTTTTTATCAAAATGGATGATTCAAAGGGCCTCTACGGGAAGGTCAAGGAAAAGGTCGAGATTGTTCAGGAACTGACGAAAACCTTCTACAACATGGAGGAATTTTCGATCAAGGACCCGAACGGATACATCCTGACGTTTGCCACACCATCGAAGTAACGCATTGCCCGATTGTTTATCGGATATTCTTTTTCCATCTTCAGGAAACCCATGAAAGCAGTGAAACCGACGGTCATCAAAGAATTACAAGTCATTCCCGGCGTCGGTAAGAGCATTGCCGTAGACCTGTGGGAACTTGGTATTCGATCTGTCTCGGACCTCAAGGGAAAAGACCCCGAGTTGCTGTATGTGAAGCGATGCAAGCAGCAAGGGGTTCAAATTGACAGGTGTTTGCTCTATGTTTTCCGGTGTGCGGTCTATTTCGCCGAACACAAACGACACGACCCGGAGAAACTGAAATGGTGGAATTGGAAAGAGCCGGAGGGCTAAAACATCAGATGCGAAAGCATCTGCCAAATTGGACAAGAGACCCGAGAAAATGAGCGGAGTGAGACAAAACAGGGGTGAATAGGGGCATCGGTGCAACGGAGCGGGAGTGAAGTGGGACTATGGGCTTTAGCCATGAACACCTTTTTTTTGATGGGCGCAGAATGGAAAGGAGAATTGATCCATGGCAGATATTTATCATGACTTTTACATTGCAGCGCCGGCGGAGCGGGTTTTCCAGGCCGTGAGCAATCCGGCAGGACTGGATCAATGGTGGACGAAACGCTCCTCGGGCGAAATGAAGGAAGGCGGGATCTTCGAGTTGTGGTTTGGTCCCACCTATGACTGGCGCGGGCGGGTGACTCGATGGACGGCAAACGCTGATTTTGAATTGGAAATCTTCCAGGCCGACAAGGACTGGAAAGGAACGCGTGTGGGGTTTCACATGGAAGAACAGAATGGTTCGACGACGGTACGGTTCCATCATACAGGTTGGCCGGAGATGAATGAGCACTATCGGATTTCATGCTTTTGTTGGGCCATGTACCTGCGGATTCTCCGACGATACCTCGAGCATGGTGAGATCGTGCCATATGAAAAGCGGCTTGATGTCTAACCTCGATGAATTCATGCAAAAGCGTTTGCACAAATCGAACCGATCCATGACCCGGCCGGATTCTGGCTACTTCCGTTCACACCTCCTCTATAGATTCGGCTGAATGTTTCTTATATTGTCCCTCGTTTGAACCGACAAGATCCGGGCGACGCCTCCACGTCCCCCCGCTCATCTTCTTCACCACATTTTGATTCAGAAAGGTTGTCGTCAGGTCTGTTATGTCTTCTTCCCCCTCGCGTTTGAAAATCGCCTCCGCGTTCGCCGCTATTTATATCATCTGGGGCTCGACGTACCTTGGCATCCGGTTCGCCGTTGAGACTATTCCGCCGTTCCTGATGGCGGGCGGGCGTTTCCTTGTGTCAGGTGTTCTTTTGTATGCCTGGGTTCAAAGCCGGACCCCGGCACGGCCAACGCTGAACCAATGGAAATCCGCTGCTATCGTCGGGGGTCTGTTGCTTCTCGGTGGAAACGGCGTCGTGGCGTGGGCGGAACAGTGGGTTCCTTCCGGCATCACCGCGCTGATCATCGCCTCTTCCCCCATTTTTTTCGTACTCATCGACGCGCTCCAGCGAAAAACTTCCCCCACGATGGATGTCGTGAGCGGCCTGGTGTTCGGAACCGTCGGTATTTTCCTGTTGATCGATCCGACCCGGCTGATCGCCGGCGACGAGATCTACATTCCCGGGGCCATTGCCATTCTCCTTGCCGATGTGGCCTGGGCGTACGGTTCCCTGTATTCCCGGAAGGCTGACCTCCCTTCCAACCCTTTGCTGGCAACAGCCATGGAAATGCTTGCCGGCGGGGTCTTGTTGACGCTCACCGGTCTCCTGCTCGGGGAAACGGGAAGGCTGGATATTTCTGCAATTTCTGCTCAATCACTTTTTGCGGTCTTATACCTGATCGTGTTCGGCTCGCTGATCGCGTTTACGTCTTACGTTTGGCTTCTGCGTGTCGCCTCTCCGGCGATGGTTTCCACCTACGCCTATGTGAACCCGGTGATTGCAGTCCTTCTCGGGTGGCTGATCGGGAACGAAGCGATGAACAACCGCATCGTTGTGGCTGCTATGATCATCGTCGGTGCGGTGGTCATTATTACAACATTCAACGCCCGCCGAACCGCACGTTCGTTGAAGAACCTGAAGGTTGAGACGGCGTCGCAGGAAAAGTGAGGCTCCCATGTTGCTGGACGAATATGTTCCACACTACGACGTCCGGGAAATCCACTCGGTGCCTACACACGCTTCTTCTCCGGTGGTTTTCCGGAAGTTGCAAACGATCACTCCTGCCGATCTCCCTCTGGTAAGAATTCTGATGACGATCCGATCCGCCCCGGCTCTCCTCTTCGGCGGCGCTTCCTTGCAATCGGACGAAAACACCCCTTTTTTAGATCAGATCATGGGTTCGGGTTTTCTCTTCCTGGGAGAGACGGAGAATGAATATCTTGTCGGGACCATCGGAAAATTCTGGAGGCCGACCGGCGAGCTCTGTTCTGATATTCTTACCGCAGAGGAGTTTAAGAAATTTAAAGAGCCGGGCTGGGCAAAAGCCGGATGGAATTTTAGGGTGGAGGGAGAGGGGGATAAGCGTCGGATACGAACGGAAACCCGCATTGTCTGCACCGATGAATCCAGCCGGAGAAAGTTTCGGCTCTATTGGTGGTTTGTCCGGCCGGGAAGCGGGGTAATAAGGAAATCCATTTTAAAAGCTCTGCAGTAAAAAGCTGAAAAGAATCCACTTCCATGAACTCCTCGACAAACCCCCGCGTCAAGATTTGCTGCATCGCCAGCATCGAAGAAGTGCAGCTTGCCGTTGGGTACGGTGCCTCGGCCCTCGGTCTTGTTTCGGCCATGCCCAGCGGCCCGGGTCCCATTTCCGAAGAACGTATCGCGGAAATAGTCCCGACGATTCCCGCTGGTATTGCATCGTTTCTTTTGACCAGCAAACAGGATGCACCCTCGATCATCGTGCAGCAACGACGCACGCGCGTCAACACCCTTCAGCTTGTCGATGCCGTTTCCGTGGATACGTACAAGCAACTCCGTGAGGAACTTCCGGGAATCAACCTTGTGCAGGTGATCCATGTGCTCGGCGAAGAATCGATCGCCGAGGCGCTCTCGGTCTCTCCGTATGTTGATATGATCCTGCTCGATTCCGGCAACCCGAATCTTGCCGTCAAGGTGCTGGGCGGAACCGGACGGACGCACGATTGGAGTATCAGCAGGCAAATCCGCGAGGCCGTGCAGGTCCCGATGTTTCTTGCCGGCGGATTGAATTCTGCCAACGTTGCCGACGCGATCAGGCAGGTGCAACCGTACGGTCTTGATCTGTGCAGCGGCGTCCGTATCGATGGAACGCTTGATGAAAAAAAACTCGCGGCCTTTTTCGCCGCCGTCAGGTCCGCTGCTCAGCCATTGAAAAAGGAATCTTGAGCAAGAACAAGGATCCCCTTAGTGATTCTTGGTGAACTTTGTGGATAATGATTCTTTTTTCCACGTCCTGCGAGTGTCAGTTTTGAGAAAGGACGTCTTTCCCGCGGCGAAGAGCCATGCATCTTTTCCTCCTTTTCTGCGTACATTAGAGCGGATTGATTTTTCAATTATACGATTGAGGAGAAAAAGATTATGAAGTTTTTCATGGTTTGTCTGATGCTGTTCATGATCACAATCCCTGCCGTGGCGCAGGAAGAAACGTTGGTGGCCGGCGACCTTGAGAGCGGCGGCTTTGGCGGCCCCGTGATCAAGCTCGGGAGTTTCAACGGAGAGACCGGCATCCTTGTCGGCGGGCGCGGAGGCTGGATTATCAACCATACTTTTATCATCGGGTTCGGGGGATATGGACTGACGAACAGGGTTCTCGCGAACAGCACCGGTCCGCTCGGAGAACGTTACATGAACCTCGGATACGGCGGGCTTGAGCTTGAATACATCCCCGAATCGAATAAGCTTGTTCACTATTCTTTTATGCTGCTCCTCGGGGCGGGGGGTATTTCGTTCCGAAACAACGATTGGGAGGATTGGCACTGGCCGGACGACAATTCCCATTACAAACCAGACGCCTTTTTCATCGCCGAACCGCAGGTAAACGCTACGCTGAACATCACAACATGGTTCAGGATGAGCGGAGGACTCAGTTATCGTTTTGTTGAAGGACTGGAATCCAACATCTCCACGAGTAAAAACCTGAGCGGTATTTCGGGCGGGTTGACGTTCCGGTTCGGAAAGTTTTAGCAGACTTCTGAAAAAGAGAAAATCATCCACGAAGGGCACCAAGGACACGAAAGAACTGGATCTTAGAGAAAAATAAAAATCTCTTCGTAGATAATGCATTTTCCCTACAAGGACCGTCTCTCAGACGGTCTTTGTGTTTTGGTTGTGATTGATTTTCACCAAAGAGTTGACGTTATTGAGGCGATTCTTTTTCCCTCCCCCGGAGCGCTATGAACCGTTTTTGCAGGCTGATGTTGTGGAGTTGGGTTCTCCCATGGAGCCTCGTTTCCACCCTCATTGCACAAAGCCAGTCCGATAGCCCCATCTACAAAAACTATCGTCCGCAGGGCCCCTCCACGCTTATCCGGCGGTCGGATATCAACTACAACATGCTCCAGTTGTTCATCCTCGAGCGGAAGGCGAACGCGGGGGAGCTTGAAGCCCAGCATGAGCTCGGACTCCGTTACTTGCTCGGCGAAGGTGTCATGGCCGACACCGCAAAAGGGGCGCACTGGATCGGGAAGGCCGCAGACCGCGGGTACAGCGAGGCTCAGTATAACATGGCCATCGTCTGGTTCAACGGTTGGGGGGGTGAATGGAACCCGTTCAAAACATTCGACCTTCTGCTGACGTGCGCGGAAAAAGGGATGCCGGAGTCGCAGCACCTGCTCGGAATGTTCTACACCGAAAACCTCGTCGTTCCCCGCAACTGGGAGGAGGGGTACCGGTGGGTGAAGAAGGCGGCGGACGCGGGATACGCCCCGTCAAGAGAAACGTTAAAAGACTTTGAAGCGCGTGGACTGGGCGTTCCGAAGGATACAACGAAAGCGGCTGCACAAAAGACAAAACCGCAATCGCGACTGGCGCTCGGGTTCGTCTTTCAGGATGGAGAATCCGACACCACCTCGACCAGCGACAAGACGCTCCTCCAGGATGCACTCCGGGAGGCAACCCCGCAGCTCCGCCAGGCGCTCGGGTTGCAGAAATCGACGGAGAAGATCGACCTCGATTCCTCAGGGGTGAAAGCCCTCCGTGAGGCGGCCGAGGAGGGAAGCCCCGAGGCCCTGACCATCCTGGGCCGCAATTACGAGCGTGGAACCGTTGTACAGAAAGACATCGTTCTTGCGACCGTTTACTATCTTCGCGCCATCCGTATGTCCTCGAACCGTGCACCCGGACTGCTTTCCCAGTTAGTACAGGAACCGATGTATCTTGACCGTCTCAAGGCCCGCGTGGAAAAGAAGGACCCGGATGCATTGTATGCCTATGCAACCCTTTCCGCGCTCCGCCTCGATTACCTCCTCTCCAAGACTCAGTTCCCCATTTCCGATCAGAAGGCGTTGGAGTTTCTCCAGACCGCAGTCGCTGCAAACCATCTCCAGTCACGCGTGGAACTCGGCCTGTGCTATTATTCCGGACGATGGGTGCAGGAGAGCAGGCAACGAGCGATCGAGCTTTGGAAGGAAGCCGTCGCACTGGGTAATAAGGAAGCACAGGTCCGGATTGCCGCGCTCACGGTACAGGATTCGACTGCGGATGAGTATTCAAGGATTGCCGCCCTTGCTGTGCTGGAGAAAGCGGTGCAGGGGGGATCGTTGCTCGCCCAGGTTGCACTTGGATACTGCTATGAGACGGGAAACGTTGTCCAGCGACGATGGGCGGAAGCAGCAAAACAATACCGGAACGCTGCGCAGCGCGGGAGCAAGGATGCCTACGCCGCTTTGCAACACATGCATGACTCCCTTCGTCCGAACCTCCCCCGGTTTCAGATCGGGGAGTTTCAATAGTAAATTCTTCCCTTCTTTGAGATCCACCTTTTCGCCTCCGTGTCTTGCAGTTCCTCCTTTTTCTCTCCACCTTTGAACCGGATCCAAAATCCCTTCATTCCTTCAATCCCAGATGCTTATGAAATCCATGCGATTCCTCCTCCTTGCTCTTTGCTTCTCCCTTGCGGCAGCTTCCTCACAAGAGACAACATTCTACGTCTCCCCCACGGGCAACGACCGTTGGTCGGGATCGAAGGCTGAATCGAGCGGAGATCGCACCGACGGGCCCTTTGCCACGCTTGAGCGGGCCCGGGATGCAGTCCGTTCCCTGAAACAAACCCGCGGCCTGCCCGAAGGCGGGATTACGATTCAGCTTCGCGGGGGCAACTATCAACGCTCCGCAACGTTCAGGCTCACAGCAGAGGACGGCGGGATAAGCAAAGCTCCCATCCTCTGGCGGGCGTATGAGGGGGAGAAGGTCCATCTCTCCGGAGGAATGAATGTTTCGGAATGGAAGCTTGTCATGGACGTCCAATCCCTTCAACGACTGGTCCCCCCGGCGCGCGGGGAAGTACTTCAGATCGATTTGAAAGCAATGGGTATCACGGAGTTTGGTACGATCACACAGCGGGGCACTCCGGGACTGGAACTTTTTTTCAACGGCGAGCGGATGACCCTGGCCCGCTATCCGAATGCTGAATGGCTGCGCGTAGCGGACGTGCCGCAATCGGGGGAGAAGCTGATCAATCAGGGGCTCGATCGCGAAAAACGGTTCAACGATGTCCCCGTCGGGCGCCATTACGGAAGGATCTCGTACGACGATCCCCGGCCGAACCGCTGGGCTCAGCGGGACGATATCTACCTGCATGGCTACTGGACGTGGGATTGGAGCGACTCATTCCAGAAAGTGAAGGTGATTGACACAGTTCAACGGGAGATAGAATTCGCCGAGCCGCACCACCATTACGGGTATACGAAGAACCAGCGTTATTATTACCTCAACATTCTCGAAGAACTCGATACGCCCGGTGAGTGGTATCTCGACCGTTCCACCGGCATGCTCTACTTCTGGCCCCCCTCTCCCGTTGAACGCGGAACAGCGGTTGTTTCCCTGCTTGAAGAACCGTTGTTATCAATTGAGAATGTCTCGAACCTAACCATAAGGGATTTCGCGCTCGAGTACTCGCGGGGGACAGGAATCACGCTCACCGGCGGATCGAACGTGGTAATCGCCGGCTGCACAGTGAGGCTGATCGGCGGCGAAGCCGTGACCATCGAGGGGGGATCGGGGAATGGCGTAATGAGCTCGGATATTCATGATGTCGGACTCGCCGGTATCCGGCTGAGTGGCGGCGACAGGAAGAGCCTGACGGCGGGGAACAATTTTGTACTCAACAACCATATTCATCATTACAGCCGCTGGGTGCGGACCGGCTATTATGCCGTGACGATCGACGGCGTTGCCAACCGGGTCGCGCACAACCTCGTACACGACTCGCCATTCGAGGGGATGTACCTGAAGGGGAACGAGCACATCATCGAGTTCAACGAGATCCATCATGTGAACCTGGAGACCGGCGACGCGGGGGCAATTCACACGGGGCGTGACTGGACCTGGCGCGGCAACATCATACGCTATAATTACTTCCACCATTTGCTGAGTCCGGGATTGCACGGCGTGATGGCGGCTTACCTTGATGATTGGGGGAGCGGATTTACGATCTACGGGAATCTCTTTTACAGAGCGGGGCGGGCGGCCTTCATAGGAGGAGGGAGAGATAACAGGGTGGAAAACAATATTTTTGTCGATTGTGCTCCATCGGTCCATGTCGACGCACGCGGTCTGAGTTGGGCGGGGTACTATTTTGACGGAACGTTCACCTGGCTTTTCGACAAAATGGATGAAATGAACTTCCGCAAGCCCCCCTTCAGCGTAAAGTACCCCGAATTGTTGAAGCTTTATGACGATGAACCGCGCCTCCCGAAAAACAACGTCGTCACCCGCAACATCTCTTACGGCGGAAGGTGGATGGATGTCTACGATTACCTCGCCTTTGATTTTTCCATGGTGACGGTCAAAGACAATCTGATCGCTTGTCCGGACATCCTGCGACGCAGGTCGAAAGGGGGAACGGGATGGGATCCGTATTACCTGAATATCGACCAGCAGGAAGGGTACGATCTGCTGAAGTTTGACGATGAGGAGTCGAGAACTTTGTTCAAAGAGAATGTCTTCCTGAGTGGCGATCCCGGGTTCATCGACGCGGCGAACGGTAATTTCCAGTTACGGGATAATTCGCCGGCCTTTAAGCTCGGGTTTAAGAGAATACCGATGGAGAAGATAGGGTTGATGAAGGATGAGTACCGGCGAACGATCCCCTGAAAATAAAACCGACCTGTCGCAAAAGGTGCCGACAGGTCGGTTTCAAAACCCGTAACCCTATCATCCAACGTTTTTGTGTCGTTCCATAACAAAATCCCAATCGATCACGTTAAAGAACGCTGCGACATAATCAGCCCGCCGATTTTGATACTTAAGATAATACGCATGTTCCCACACGTCGACGCCCAGGAGCGGAAGACGTCCGTTGCTGAGTGGTGAATCCTGGTTCGCGGTCGATTCAACAACGAGTTTCCTTCCATCCGCAACAAGCCAGGCCCAACCGCTTCCGAACCGCTTCATGGCCGCATCGCTGAACTGCTCCTTGAACCTGTCGAACGATCCAAAGTTCGTATCGATTGCCTTCGCCAGGTCTCCCTTCGGTAGTCCTCCCCCGTTCTTCTTCATCATCTGCCAGAAGAGCGAGTGATTGAGGTGCCCTCCCCCATTGTTTCTCACCGCCATCCGTATGGTCTCGGGGAGTTTGTCAAGACTCCGGACAATCTCATCGATTGATTTTTTCTCCCACTCCGTTCCGGCAACCGCCTTGTTGAGGTTATCGACATACGCTTTGTGGTGACGGCCATGGTGGATCTCCATCGTCCGCGCATCGATATGCGGTTCAAGGGCGTCGAGAGAGTAAGGAAGCGATGGGAGTGAAAACGGTCCGGAAGAAGCTGCCTGCTGAGGAACTGTGGCATGGATCTCAGAAAAAATGGCGGGGACCGCTGCGACCCCCAGAACTGCGCTCTTCAATGCCTCTCTTCGTGTCATCAGATCTTCTCCTTATATGGTGTTTACGTTTGGTCTTCCCCCACTCAACACAATGACCTGAACAAAGTGGCCGTATTAGTTTTTTCACCCTTCGTGACCTCGTGGATCATTCCAGCTTCAGCTTCTTGAGCTTCGGCCGGATCACGAGACTACAATACGGCGCGTTCGGGTTGTTCTTGTAGTAATCCTGGTGGTAGTTTTCTGCTTTATAGAACTTTTCGAGCGGCTTGATCTCCGTGACGATAGGGACGCTGAATTCCTTTTGCGCAACCTTCTTCGACTTCTCCGCGATCTCCTTCTGTTGTTCACTCTGATAAAAGATCACCGACCGGTACTGAGTACCGACGTCGGCTCCCTGCCGGTTCAAGGTTGTCGGATCGTGCGCCCGCCAGAACAGGTCGAGAATTTCTCCCAGCGTGACTTTGGCCGGATCATATGTCAGCTGTGCCACCTCTGCGTGGCCCGTCGTCCCGTCACACACTTGCTCATACGTTGGATTGGGCGTGCTTCCCCCGGCATAGCCCGCCTCCACCGATTGCACGCCGGGAATCCTTTCATAGACAGCCTCCACACACCAGAAACAGCCAGCCCCCAATGTTATCATATCAACCTTACTCATGGAATTTCCTTTCTGCCCATACATGTGACAATAGGCTAACAACAGCGCCAAAACAATAGTTCGCTTCATGAACCCCTCCTGCTGTTAAAGATTTTTCGACAAAAAGCCGTCGTACAGCTACGAAATTAAAAGCAGACCACTGAAGAACACGGGGAGCAGCATGAGGGGCGCGGAGTTTTGTTGTCTTTGCTCCGTGATGTTCTGTACATGCTCAGTGTCACTCTGTGCAAGGTTTTATTCCAAGCCCCCTCAGGGAGTCTTCCCCAACACCCCAAACATATGATTCTCCCGGAAAACATTCCTCACAAATCAATCACTAAAGCATGGTAAATCTGTTATGGTTCATGAAACGCCCGGCACAGGGTTCATTGAACCGTCAAACGCTTTTATATCCGGGATGTTTCTCGGTGTTCGTTTTGGAGACGGTTCAACAAGGAGCGCTCGTCCCCTTTCAGCACCCCGTCGAACTCCTCGCGCGGGAGGCACCGAAGGAAGTGAGCGTGTTCCGCCGACGAAAGAAAGCTCAGGAGGATTTTATAACTGTCATAATCGAATCGATGATTTCCGCGGATATGCTCGGTAAGCCCGGATCCCGTCAGCCTGTAGCTTGCCACCAGGCACCAATTATCCAGCAGAAACAATTCCCGCTCCCCGGTGGTTTCCGATCGTTCCTCCACCAGCACGCCGCCGTCATAAGGCCACGCTTTCACCCGTCGCTCTTCAAACGCCGTTTCGAACCGGTCGTTGTACTGCCGGACGTCCTCCTCCCCCATGCATGCGCCCCGGCAATGACCGAGGTGGTAGGAAAAGCAGTAGGTACGCGCGGCTTCAAGGCCGAGCAGTTTCGGACATAACCGGTGCTTGCGGGCGATGAGCTTCAGGTACTCTTTGGCCTGCGTCCGGTGTTTAAAAATGGCCATGATGGGGGAACCGTCTTCGAACTTCAAATACTCCACCGCCTCCAGGTCGATGCCGGCATATCCCCGTTTGTCCTCGACCCTCCGTGCGATGATGATGCGCCGGCGGCGCCGCGCTGCCACGTTGAACATCGGGCGAAGCTCTTTGATCAGTTGCGATTCCAGCAACAGGGCCCCCAGCTCCCCCGGGGTCCCCCGCGTTTCAATGCGCCTGATCCGCCGGCATAACCACTTCTCTTCCGGAGCCGAGAAATGGGAACGAACCCTCGTCCGGATCGTTTTGCTCTTGCCGACGTACAGCAATTCGCCCAGTGTTCCATAAAAGAGATACACTCCCGGCGTATCGGGGAGCGTCTTTATGGCTTCAGGGGGAATCGCCGGTTTCATTTTTTCTCCCCGCGTTCCGAACGGAGCTGGTCGATCGTTTCCACCGCATGACGCATATGCGGAATCACGATGCTGCCGCCAACGACCAGGGCCACATTCAGGGCATCGTGCAACTCTGCGTCCGTGCACCCCGCATCGATGCATTGGATTAGGTGATAATCGATGCAATCGTTGCAGCGGAGGACAGCCGAGGCGACGAGGCCGAGCAGTTCCTTGGTTTTGGCGTCCAGTGCGCCATCACGATAGGCCGCGGTATCAAGGTTGAAAAAGCGCTTGATCCCGAGGTGGTCAATCTCGAGGATCCTGTCGTTCATCCGCTGACGATAGGTGCGAAACTCTTCAAGCTTTGTGGTCATGATCGCTCCTTTACTGATGGAACACGATAAATCCTTTTTCTCATAAAGCAAAACGATTCCGTCTTTGGCCAAGGAGAGTCCGGTAGGCCGTCTTCAACTCGTCCGTGAGAAAACTTGCCTCAATGAGATTTTCCCATTCCGTGCACGCTTGCGCGATCTCGTCCACTATGCTTTCGACGACTTTGGAGGGAAGTCCAAGATGGCCGCGGCCAAACGACTCTATAACCATGGAACGGGTGAGGCCCCTTTGTTTGCCGTCCAGGGGAAGAGCTAGGTCCCGATCATCGCCTCCGGTCGTCAGTGCGGTACTCGCAAGGTCGTACGACGGGGCAAGCTCGATTTTCCCCTCGCGGCGGATCAGGGAGAGGTTCTTCAAATGCATATCGTCGTTGCCGACAAGCAGGTTGACCATGGTCAGTCTGAACAGCTTTACCTTTTCAAGGAGGGGAAATGTGCAGAAGGCGTCGATGACCGACACCACTTGTTCCATTGTCGCATTATATTTCTCAGAACGCGACTTGCCCAGGAGCTGTGCAAAATCCTCCACCCCCACCTTGCCATGGCGCCCGTGCCGGTCAAACCGTTGAACGAAATAGACGAGCGATCCGTCTTTGCAGAAAAGAAGTCCATGAAAAGGCGTCTCAAGACCGGCAGCGGCTGCGAGCCGCATGGTGAGGTCTTCGTTTTCCGGGAGGTGGGGAGCAAGAGGACTCTGCGGTTTCAGAATGAACCGTGCCCCGATGTCGACGATCTCGAACCGTTGTCCCGCCAAATCGAGGCGGGCACCCAGCTTCGGCTGAACTCCCGGAACGGACATCCTCCCCACGCGGGTAACAATTTCATGGTGCAGTTCCTGCGTGGTATACGGAAGATCCTGGAGCATGTGGAGGCGGGGCGAAAGTTTCTGCAACCCCTCAAGGGAATAGCGCGAACCCCATCGAAGAGGAACATAGGTGATGGGGCAGACGTTCACGGCATCTCCTCCACGCTTACGGCACCGACAAGATCCCCCCCGACCTGGACCAGTTGCGCGAAGAGATCGCTGTTGTCGATTTTCTTTTTCCGCACAAGGGCGTCCAATTGCATTCCCTCTGGAAGCGCGCCTTCAAGGAAAGGGGGAAAACGGTCGAATTCGGTGACGGACCTCCCAACCGGAACAGTCAACGAAACAGGATCGCCCCGGTACTCATTGACATAGCGAAAAAGATACTTCCTACCCCGCTCCTCCTCTGTCAACACGCCGGCAAGAATTCCATTAACGAATAGGTTCGCCTTCCTCATTCTCTTCCTCACGTTGGGTGGAAAAATCCTGCATCAAGGGACTTTCAAACTGCAGGTGGATATTCAGCACATTCAGCACTTTCATCAACGTGTCCATCTGAACGCTTCTCTTCCCCTTCTCAATGTCGAAAACGACGGTCTTCCCTACCCCAGCAAGGGTGGCAAGTTCCTGCTGGGTAAGCTGACTCTTTTTTCGGTGGAAGCGTATGATCTTTCCTAATTCATCCATACCAATAAAGAAAATTTTACCGCCATAGCAGATATTGATTTTAGAATCACCGATTTTCGAATATCTGCTTTTTAGATGGAGAAAATTTACTGCTTTAGCGGGATTAAGTCAAGAACTATTTATTTTGCGACTTTTTTTCCCGTATCTCTCTTGCGCTGCTATTGCTATAACAGTAATTATCAATCTAATGACTGGTATAATTTAGAACATTCAAATATTGAAGGATTGAGCCCATCAGTCGTTCTCTTTGAATGGTATCGATGAGAGATTCAAAGGGGAACCCAAGCGCAACGACACCATACTCCTTCCTGTATCCGATCCCGGCACCGAATTCATTCTCCGAATATCGCATGATCTGTGTGCTGCCTCCCCCCGGGGTGATGGCATCGGGTGACTCAACGAGGTAGAAATCGAGATCGAACGTTGTATTAAACAGGAGTGTATCCTTTGATAATGAAAAAGAAGGATCCACGGAATGGACGCGCCCGGCACGGGAGGCGTGACTCGTTGCCCAATTGAAGCGCAACACGGAGCGGGCAAATTTTATACTCATACTATCCCGTCTGCTGAAGAGCTCGCTCCCCAGGTACGCTCCCGAGACGAACAGGTTTCCCCCGCTCAGAAGGTACGATCCGAGGCGGTACTGCATTGCAGGAGGAAAAGCGTCGAACTGTTTCCCGCGGAGTGAATCACCGGTTCCTTTTGGCCATACCGTTTCCCGTTCCTTGCCCAGAATAAGATCGACAAAGGAATAGGATTCCAGTATGATCGAAGAATCCATGACCGCTTCATCGCTGGTGGAAGAAAACGAAAGCCCGTGGGCGCGCAAAGCAAGTCCATGCACGTACGGGTAATCGAATGTATTTCCTGCAATGACCATTCCTTCTTGTTCCGAAACGCTCGCACCATGTCCGGGACCGTCGTTTCCACGGTACGCAGAGTTCCGGTTAAAATCATATTGTTCCCCCGTGAACCCGATCTCTTTTCCGTCCGGAACACCGCGGTCAAGCCAACTTAGAAACCCCTGGAATTCTCCCGCTTCGAGAACTCCCGGTCCTGAAATCCTGTCAAACCCGTTTACGATCAACACGGGTCGAAGGCTGTCCGCTTGCCGGCAAACTGCGAGAATTTCAGACGGGAAGCTTTCTCCGCCGTCGTTCACAGCGCTCACTTTGAAGCTGTAGATCTTTCCCGGCGCCAGATTATCGACACCGGCAAACGGTGTATTGACGATCTTCCCGTTATCGAACCCGCCATCCTCCAGTCGGGTATAGACGATGTACCGGGTGGGAGTGGCCGATGGTTCAAGAGGATCCTCCCGCGGCTTCCATCGCAGCACCGCGCCCCCGCGGTCATCCAACTCAGCCGTGAAATGCGTCACCGGCAGCGGTTGCACGAGGTACGGCTCCCCGTACTGCACGGAGAGAAACCGAAGCATCGCTTTGTAGATGGCCCGTCCGACATCGAACCGAAAGCGGGGATCAAGGACGAATTTCATATCGAGGAAATTCTGGTGCGAAAGAAGTTCGAGCAGCACCGACGGCATGTTCGGTCGGGTGGCTTCACTGTAATCCGCATTACGAAGTTGTCGACGGTTCCATGCGGGGTCGTACCTCGCGCGCAGATCCTCCACGACCTGCGTTTGGATAAGGTCTGCAAGGTCGCGGTTCGCGAAGCGGGAGACACTGTCGGGGAACGTCCTCGCTTCATGAGCATCCTCAATGCTATAGATCGAAAGCGTTCCGATGGTCGTGTCGTTGCTAGTGATACCGGCGTCGGTGTGCATCGCCAGCGAAAGGTCTATGGGGATCCCAAGCCCTTTTTCGTCTCTTGCCTTGTTGGGCCCGAAGGGGGCCCCTGTCAGGTAATTCAGATATTCTGCCCGGCTTTGATAATCATCCCGGTAGTCATTTGCCTCTTTGTTCAGGCTGAAAACGAGGGTATCGGGCATTCCCGCAAATTGGAGCCAGTACCGGCTCCCTTCGACATACTTGGGACGCCCGCTTGTCCGCCCATGACGAGCCACAATCCCCATTCCCCCGCCAAACCGGACCGCATCGGCGGAGACCACTTTCCCAATTTCACTGCTCAGGTTGGTGAGCGTGACGCTCCCCAGGCCCTGATTGCTTCCCTTTCCGAACCGAAAGGTCCCAAGGGAAATCCACGTCCCTCCGCCGATCCGCTGGTTCACAACAAAGACCGTGGAGCCGCCGAGGTGGTTGACCACGTACCGTGCATCGGAGGCATTGGAATCCGATGCGCAGTAGGAAACGGTAACGGCGTACGAGCCGGTTTCGGGAATATTCGGTATCCACACGGCGCTCGCCGTTGCCGCCGAATCGGTCCACACAATGCGATGTGTGCCGAGCTTGAAGGGATTCACCCCGGGGCCGTAGGGGGGGCTGTCGATGGCAAAAGCTTCTCCGGAGCCGGTTGTCCATATCGAATCTGCCGCCGGTCTTTCGGAGTAACCCGTGGCAAGAAAATCATTATCGACGATCACCTCGTTGGTCTGCGTGTCACGTTCCCGCGGGACAAACACGTTCGCACCCGCGTTCTCGAGCATGGGGATGAGATAGGGCAGGACGAACGCGGTCGGGATCAGATCCTCCACAGAGAGGAAGAGCCGCGGTCGCTGCCATTCCCAGCGATCGATCTGGTTGTTGTAGTACCAGCCGTGACTGTGCCAGAGACCGATGTTCCGGTTGAATAATCCCTTGGAGGGAAGGAACGGTTTGCTGACATTCTGGACGACGGGTCGGCCCCGCTCCAATCGCGTTCGGGGCATCCTTCGACGGTCGTATCGTGCCGTGTCGCTCCGGAAGTAATTCGGCACGAGTTCCCTGAGGGGCGTTTTGAGGGAATGGAGGGAGAGTGTGAAATCTTCAAAGGAATCCGCGAAATAGGGTTGAATGATACTATCGATGGCCCGTACTGTCTCCTCCCTGTAAGGCACGGAGGAGAGATGATCGCTGAAGTGTACCTCGACAACGTTTTTCACGGAATCGATAAGGATCGTATCCACGCGCGTTTGAGATGGAAATTCCCATGGAATTTTCTTTTCGGCGAGATCGAGACGAAATTCAGCGAACACTTCCTCTGCCGTCTGTTTCGGTGCAAGACCGATGGAGCGGAGAGCGGAACAACCGGAAAGTGAGAAGACTGCGAGAATCAGAACTAAAGGCCGGGAGGATTGCATATGCTATCGGGGTGAATTATTTGTTGTTTGACCGCAGTACCTGAATAAAGCCAGATTAAGAAGATATTTTTCTTCATGGAGATTCCCCGCCAGCACGCCTGCGACAACAGGCGGGCTGGGTGGGTCAAAAAGGCTGATGAGATGGCACGGCACTAAGGGAAGACCTGCTTGGGAGGTGTGAGAAGTCCAAGTTTCTCCTTCAACTCTGCCGGGAGGAATGCCAATCCCACTTGGTACGAAGCGTTCATCCATCCGAATCCTTCGCGGGTAATGTACGAGAACGTCGTCCCCACATTTCCGTATTCCGCAAAAACGGCGTGGGTCATATCGAAGACATCGAACTTCTCCGGGACTGTTCCGTGGTAATCCACCGCTCCCCGCGTGATCATAAAAAGCCAGCGGTAGGCAAGCCGCTGGGCCTCCCGGTGATATCCGTACCGATTCAGCCCAGTCCACGCGAGAATCTGATGAGGAGGCCAGCCGTTAGGGTAGTCCCACTGGCGCGCCGGACGATCTCCCGTAACAGGTCCACGGGATTCCTTTGTCGTACTCACCAGGCCGCCGGGCATTTCTAGTTTTGAGAGTGCGGAATCGACCAGCAACCTGGCCTGGCGGTCATCGGCGAGTCCTGCCCAGAGAGGGTAGAACGTCGTCGCGCTGATAAACCGGTGTTGTGCACGGGTTCGAACGTTATAATCGAAGAACATGCCGCGTTCCGGGTTCCACATGAGTTCTGTCATGCGTTTGGCCCGAACCGCCGCTCGCAATTTCCACTCCTCAAACTGTTCTTCCATCCCTCCCAATGTAGCGGCACCTCCGAACTCCTGTTCGAGGATCTCTGCAACATCGATCTCGATCTTGTACAACAGGCTGTTCAGATCGACAGTCACGAGGTCGGCACAGAGTCCTTCAAGCCTGTTACTGGTATCGTGTCCCGATTCTCGCATCGCCCGGTCATGTTTGAAATAGGCGTCGAGCTCCGGGACGTGGACAACTCCCGCACGGTACTGTTGCTCAAATTCTTTTGGATCCATGCCCGTGGAGTGCGCGACCTGTGCAAATACGGCATCGAAATGCCCGCGCTCAACCTCCGGCGGTGGCCCTTCACCGCTGTCGTAATACCTGCTCAAGCCCGTCTCCGTCAATCGTTCGCTTCCCATCCACACGGTCTTATATTCCTTGACCGCAGCTTCAAATCCCCTGCGGAGCCAGCTGCGCGACTCCTCCGTTCGCGGCATGCGATAATAGACAGCTCGTATCATTGAAGTCAGGAACGGCGGCTGAGAGCGGGTGAGATAATAGGTCCGGTTTGCGTTCAGGATTTTTCCGTAGTGGTTGATTTGGTACACGAAATTATCGACCATCGCCTTCGCAAGATCAAGCCGCCCGTCCTCCAGAAGTCCCAACGCTTCGAAATAACTGTCCCAACCGTACATCTCGTTGAACCTTCCCCCTGGAACGACAAAGGGAATGCCCTGCGCGGAACCACCGTTCATTCGCTCAAGAGCAAGACTCAGGAGACCGTGTTTCCCCTTGAGCGAGCGTATAAACGAGGGGGTCAGCGTATCGGGGAGGAGAACGACCCGGAGATGGAAGCCGGGGTTACGCTGCGCGACGCCGGAGAGATAGGTAAATCCCTCCGGGTCTGTCGCCGGCACATACAGGTAGTTCAAGCCGTCGAGGGTCCGTATTTTTTCATCCTTTAAAATTCGGGGGAGATGTGTTTCGTCAATGCGGCGCGTCAGACCGTCCCAGTACAGCTCGCGAATAAGACGCGAGATGCGCTGCATGGGAGGCTCATAGATCCTGTCGAAACGGACAAACGTCGTGTCTCGGCCGGCATCCCGTGCAAGGGAAAGTTCTTGCAGGAGCGTTGAAAGAAAATAGGTCCCCTCGATACGATGCCGTTTTCCCTCGAGGTCCGTTACCACGTGTTGCTTATCCCCCCGGAGGGTCCCTGCAATATGTTTGTCGTCGATCGTAATTTTCTTGTCGTTGTCGATATCCTCATCGTCGAGTAATTCCAGGATAGCGGTCTCCACACGGACGTGAAATCCTTTCTCCGGGTCCTGATCCTCACCGGAGGCAATGACGGCGACAACGGCAACTGTTACGGTCAGGAGGAGGAGGAGCGATATCACGAAATGGTTCAACAATGCGATGGTGAGAAAATGTACCGCCGTTCCGGGGAATCAGACGAACACCAACTACTCGCCGCGAAATCATGACGACACAAAGAAAAAACGGCTTGATGGTATTTTCTGTATAACAAGTAATATACAAGAACGAATCGAAGCTTCAAGCAAAATGTGCGGACCGTCAATTCGAGAACAGGCTCTTGAGGACAAAAAGAACATTGGCCGGACGCTCAGCCAGACGCCGCATATACCAGGGGAACCAGAAACTCCCATAGCTGATCAGGACGCGGACGCGAAACCCCTCCCCTACCAGCCTACGCTGCTCCTCGCGCCGAATCCCATACAGCATCTGCACTTCGTACGAATTCTTTGCAATTCCCTCCTTCACGGCGGCGGATTGGATTCGCTCCACCAGCGCGATATCGTGAGTTCCGATTCCTGTTATTGCTCCGTTGGTCCTTGCCGCGTGGAGAAGTTTCATCGAAAGCCGGAAGAAGTTCTCATCCGTCTCCCGCTTTGTCGGAAAGACAACGCCGGCCGGCTCTGCGTAGGCGCCCTTGACAAGGCGTACGGAGGGAGCCACTGACAACAGGGCGTTCAGGTCCGCCTCCGTCCGGATGAGATAGGATTGAAGACAGACCCCGACATTGTCATACTTCGTCCGCATCTGTTTAAAGAGCCTCAAGGTCCGGTCGACATACGGGCTGTTCTCCATGTCGATCCATACCATATTCCCAAGCTCCCTGGCACGCCGGATGATTTTTTCCGTCAATGACGCGCACAGCTCATCACTCAAATCAAACCCAAGTTGGGTGAGCTTGACAGAGACGTGACAATCAAGCCCCTTCTTCCTGATGCGGTCCAGCACGTCGAGATAATGATCAGCCACTTCATGCGCCTCACGTTCGTGGCTCAGGTTTTCGCCAAGGTGGGTGACGATGGTGGGAAGCCTTTGTTCCTGAAGTTCAAGCGCCGCCTGCAGGGCATCATCGATATTTTCGCCCGGCATGAAGCGCGTCACCGCGCGGCGAACAAACGTGAACTTCGGTAACGTACGCCGAAGCGCTTCGTTACGGGAGCTCCAAAGCAGGAGCGATCGCATAAGGCCCATGATCTTTTTCCTTTTCTTGCCTGAATGGACGAAATGGAATGTCACCAAGGTAAGGCACAGGAGGAAAGGATTCAACATTGAAAGGCATTGATCCCTTTTTTCCATTTGCAGGAATGGAAAGGGATCATCGCATCATTCCGTGGCCAGCCCTGCCACCATCGGAAACACCAGGTTTTTATCCTACCCCTTTTTAACCTATTTTCCTTCCAGTCGTATTATTCCTACATACGAAACAGGAGAGGACACTGGATCCCGGGCACACTACGGAACAGGCTGAAGACAGAAGACTGGTTGAACGATGTTTGACGGGAGAGACAGAAGCTTTTGGTCATCTGATTCAGCGTTATCAAACGTTTGCCTTTGCCCTCGCGTTCCGGCTTTTGTGTGATGAACAGGAGGCGCGGGATGTGACACAGGAGGCTTTCATCAAAGTTTGGACCAATTTTGCACAGTTTGATCCGGAGCGCAAATTCGCACCATGGCTCTACGCGATTGTGAGCCATCAGGCGCTTGATCACTTGCGCTCCCGCAAGCGACGCTTTGCACTCTTTACACGGGATTCAGACGAGGCCGGGTTTCCAGAGCTTCCGGATGAGAACGCATTGGACAAAACAATTTCTCAAGCCGAACTCGCCGCGATCATCCGGCGCTTGACGGCCCGGTTGTCGCCAACACAGAGGCTGGTCTTTACCCTGCGCGATCTCCATGACCTCTCCATCGTGGAAGTTCTGGAGATTACAGGACTTTCAGAAGGAAGCGTCAAGACGAATTTGCATCACGCAAGAAAACATATCCGTGCGATGCTGGAACGATCATATCTGGTGAAGGAAACATAAAGAATGACGTGCTCCGATCGGCAAAAACTCCTTCCTGCATTTCACAGGGGAGAATTGGCGGGGGATGAAACACAAGACCTCCGCGAACACCTGCGCTTCTGTGCGGATTGCTCCACGGAAAACGAAAGAGTCGCAAGCGTTGAGCGCTATCTTCATCATATTCGGGCCATCCAACCGGTCGTGCCCGACGGTGACTCGATGACCGCTGAGATCCTGCGGCGCGTCCTGCCTCAGCAACGGGAGAACGGCCTGTGGAGTTGGGTTGACGAACTCTGCGTAGTTCTTCTTCGACCGGGCGTGAGAACGGTCTATGCCATGATCGCATGTTTTCTCCTCGGCATGTTTCTCTATCAGCAAGGGGAGACGTTTGCGCGGGTGCGGGGACTTGAAGAGCGGATCGCGCAAAAGAAAGGAGTCCGCATCGACGTTCGGTTCACGATTGACGCAGCCCGGGCCCAAGCCATCGCCGGCATCGGACACTTCACACTGCCGACCGCGGCGGAACGTGGATTGATTGTGCTTGATCGACAAGCTGTAACAAAAGGCCTTGTCCTCCTGGAGCGTCAATTTCTTCCTGGTCTCCGACTTCCAGGACCTTCCAAAGAAGAACGCTCCGTGTTGGAATCAACGTTTCGGGAGATGAAAAAAAGCCTCTGGATACGATAACGATGGAACATGATAGGAGAGCAGCATGAAACAACAACGATGGTTTCTGAGTTTGACGACAACGCTCTTATTGACAACGCTTCAGGGATGTCTCGATATCGCCACCGACACGGTTATCCACAAGGATGGATCGATCGAACGATCGGTGATGATCGAGGGGGACTCTGTGAAGATCTATGAACGTCGTTTTCCGATCGCGCTCGGTGGTTCATGGCAGGAAAGCATCGAGAAAATTGACAGCCGGAAATACCGTTACACCGCTTCACAGAATTTTCCGGATGTCGCCGCCCTGAACAAGGCCCTGACGGGGAATTCGGATACCACGCTTGGCATCAGCGCGTCACTGGAAAAGCGCTTCGAATGGTTCTTCACGGTGTACCGGTACAGCGAACGACATGCATCCTTCAACAAATTCAACACATTGCCGCTGACGGACTATCTCACCCAGGCACAGATTGACCTTCTGTTCAACAAGAAATCCGGGGAACAAGAGACTGATACCCTTGCCCAGGATGAAGCTGAAAGAAACATCGAGGAGTGGTTGACAAAGAATATTTTCGAGGCGTTTTTTGCAGAATTCCTGGCCGGTGTGAAAAGCCTGAATACCCCCTCCCTGAGCCCTGATGTTGTCATGGAAAAGAAGGAAGAGTTATTCCACTCCTCGGGGGAGAAACTCTCCAACAGCGATCTTGAACCTATCCAGAGGATCTTTGAAGAAACTCTCGGGAGGGACGTGACGCGGGCGGCAATTGCCTTAAACGATGAGGGGTTCAGGAAATTCAAACGCCGGCTCGCGTTTCAACAGCAGATGTTTGAGAACTCCTACCGCGCCACGGCCGAGATGCCGGGATTGATTGTCGGCACCAATGCCGCAACGGTCGAGGGAAACAGCGTCACCTGGGAGGATTTCATCCTTCACGGCGTGATCTCGGACTACGACCTCTGGGTTGAATCACGGGAGGTGAATTGGTGGATGATCTACCTGACGGGGGTCGTTATCATCCTGGGTTTCCTGGCGTTGATCATTCCATTGTTCTGGAAACGGGGAGTGGCCATCCCGCGAAAGATCCGTTGAAGAGTCCGACTGAAAAAAGAAACCCCGGCATTGCCGGGGTTTCTTGGTTTCTGACTTCAAAGAAGAAGAGACTTTCTTACTTTCCCCGATTAGATTTTAGCTTCCTGGCAAGCTCGGCGATCCGCTTCCCCAATAGTTCCCCTTTCCTGAGGAAGAGAGAATCGACCATTCCTCCTTTCGACAGAAAGGGTCCCTCCCCTGTCACAGCCGATGCACCAAAGGAGGAACTCCATTCGGCCCCGCCAACAACCACCATCCCGAAAATCAGCATCGAGTGAAGGATGTTCAGTTGCACCACTTCCTCTCCCGCCGAGATTCCCCCTCCGGTCGCGAACGCTGCCCCGACCTTATTGTGCAAGGGATCTCCCTCGAACGGCCAGCTATTGATGAACTTCTGTACTTCCGGTGCAACCGCGGCGTTGTAGACCGGACTTCCGACAACAATGCCGTCCGCCCACAGCACATCGGCCTGCGTGGCTTCGGAAATGGAGGCGAGTTTCACCTGCGTGCCCGACACTCCCCGCGCCCCCCGCGCCACAGCTTCCCCCATCGAGCGTGTATGCCCATCGACGCTATAGTAGACGATGAGGACCCTTGTTGTATCCTGGGATATCGCGGAACCAGAAAGACAGACGAACAAGATCGTCAACATCCAAGGAACCCGTTTCTTTTTTCCCGCCATCGTCCTTCCGCGTTTACTGTACCCGCTTGAATTCGAGTTCGTGGAACCAGAAGTCCTCGTTGGGGACATCCAGTTTGATCTCCACTACTTTTCCCGCTGCGTCCATCAGGAATTGCAGCTTGCCGTTGCCGAACCATGGAAATTTCTTCCGCCATTGAATTTCAAATGTGTCGTAGTGCCAGTGTGAAAGGTCAGCAACGAATTCCGGATTGGGAAGAAGCCGGAGAACCAATGCTCCGTTCTCCACTTTCACTTCGGCATCGCCATAGAATGGGCCTCCGTAGGTGCCGGCATAAGCCTCCAACGGGAACGACGCTTTCGTGTTGGCAACTCTCTTGTTTTCTTCCTTCTCCCGTTCTTCCCGCGCCTTTTGCTTCGCCTCGCGATCCCTGGCAAGCGCTTCCCCGCTCCAATCCCGTTCGGAACCGCCAAGATAGGCATCGAGGACCCTGTTTACCAAAGGGGTCGTAATACCGGTCATGCTGTTGGTCAGGATCACGATCCCGAGCTTGTCTTCAGGTATCACCGCCATACGGGAGAACATGCCATCGTACCCGCCCGAGTGCCCCGCGACCAACCGTCCACGGTAATCCATCAAACTCCATCCCAGTCCGTACGCGGAAAAATTCCTCTCCGGCATGCGCGCATGGGCCGTGCTGTCCAGGAAGAAGGAGTTGTGGGGAGTCCACATGAACCGCGATTGTCTCTCGGAAAAAAATTGCCTGCCGTTGTACATGCCATGATTGATATGTACCCGGAGCCACTGCGCCATGTCCGTGACTGAAGAGATGATCGCTCCTGCAGCGCCCATCACATCCCAATTGTACCAGGGAAACGTTACGATCTTCCCCTCCGATTCTCCATGCGGAGTCGCGACGTTGGTTTTATTCCTCAGATCATTCGTAGAGGTGACGGTGTTCTTCATTCCGAGCGGCTCAAAAAATCGTTCCCGGACGACCTCCTCCCACGGTTTTCCACCTGCTTTATGCAAAACCTCCCCTGCGGCGATAAACATAATGTTGGAGTACCCGTAGCCGGATCGGAAGGGGTATTCCTGTTTGAGGAAGCGTGCACGACGGACGACTTCCTCCCGATTGTAGGGCGTTCCGTACCACACCAGGTCACCGCTGTAAGTCCCAAGTCCGGTGCGGTGGCTGAGCAGATCGCGGACGCGAACCTCGGTGCTGACGTAGGGGTCATAGAGCCGGAAGTAGGGAAGATACTTCTGCACCGGGTCGCTCCACGAGAGCTTTTTCTCATCGACCAGTTGGGCCAGCGCGGCAGAGGTGAAGGACTTACTGTTGGAGGCAATCGCAAACAGGGTGTGCTCATCCACCTTCTCCGGTTTCCCCAGCTCACGAACACCGTACCCTTTGGCAAAGACGACTTTATCATCCTTCACGATCGCGATCGCCATGCCGGGAACCTCCCAGTCTTTTTGGGCCTTGCTAAAATAGGCATCGAGTTGTTTGAGATCGGCCTGGGCAAGTACAAGAACGGGGAATACGAGGAGCAACAGTATGGAACGGACCCGTCTCATCATCATCTCCTTTGCAGTGAGCACTAAACCTGATTGTTATTGTTTCTTCTGTAACATCGGTGAGGGGAGTTTTTTATATCCTTTTGGGACTGCAAACTCCTCCGGATCGATGGCCCGGGCTTCAACCTTTGTCACCACCGTTCTGATTCCCTCCCCCATCGCGGCCTCGATGGGGAACCCGTCGATCTTCCGCATCGCCGTGGCAAGCTCCCTCCCCATGGGGTTCATGGACATCATCTGTTTTGAGAACTCTTCAAAATCTTTTTTCATAGAGGCGAACTCGGTGATCTCCTCCGTCGCCCAGACCGTAGCCGCGTCCCGCTCCCCCTGTTTCAGAATATATTTCCTGCAAGCATACCCGCTGACCCTCTGCCGCTCACTCGTCGCGACCACCTCCCACGGTTTGGACTCTCCCCCCACCCCCATCACCTCCATCATCTTCTCCATTTGTTTCCGTTGATCCTCCGGCATGGTTTTCATGGTTTCCTTTAGCGCACCGACATTGGCGTCCATCTTTGCCGCGGACGATTTCATCGCCCCTTCCATTTCGGCAAAGCCCAGTTCGGAGTACGTTGAATCATCGGGATTGATGTTGATCATCAACTGTTTGTCCAGAAGGATGATCACCTCATGCCCCTGCGCAGCAATGGTTTTCAACTTTTTCGGAAGATAGAACGTTTTGGTGTTTTGTTGTGAGCCCACCGCCGTTACGGTACTTTCCCAGTACAAACCCTGGGCGGCCATCAACGACCATGCGCAACTGAGGATGAAGAATGTGAGAAGGACGAATGTTCGGATGTTCATGGAGATTCCCCTTTCTGCTCTGTTGGTGAGAACTACGATGATCCGTCTTCCGGGATCATCGCGCAGTGAACCGGTACGCCGTTACCGTATGATAGCGCTCGCCCGGACGCAACACTGCCGACGGGAAGTCGGGCTTGTTTGGGGAATCGGGGAAATGCTGCGTTTCCAGACAGAGTCCCGTGCGGAAGCGATACTCCCTGCCGGATTTCCCTCGTGTTGTTCCGTCAAGAAAATTTCCGGAATAAAATTGCAATCCCGGTTCCGTTGTCAGCACTTCCATCACCCGACCGGTAGTTGGTTCAAACAAACTAGCGACAACCTGCAGCAAGTCGGAGTCCCTGTTCAACACCCAATTATGGTCGTAACCGCGACCCCGATGGATCTGCCCGTCTTCATAGTCGATCCGATCTCCGATGCGGGTCGGCGCCCTGAAATCCATCGGCGTCCCCTCCACGCTCTGCAACTCCCCCGTCGGTATCAACCCCTCATCGACCGGCGTGAAGCGGTCCGCAGCAATCATCAATTCATGATCCAACACATCCCGGGTGCCCGCCCCGGCGAGGTTGAAATAGGAGTGGTGGGTGAGGTTGACCACCGTCGGTTTGTCCGTCACGGCCTCGTACTCGATGACCAGTTCATTTTCGTCGTTCAACGTGTACATGAGCGTGACCGAGAGCGCCCCCGGGTATCCTTCCTCGCCATCGGGACTACTATAGGTCAATGTGAGGGAACGTCCCGGAACACTCCTTTTTTCATCGGCGGTCCAGAGCACCTTATTAAAGCCCTTGAGACCGCCATGGAGATGGTTACCTCCATCATTCGCCGCAAGAGTATACTCCGAGCCGTCCAGGGTAAACTTTGCATTCCCGATGCGATTTCCATAACGCCCGACGATCGCACCAAAGTATGACCGATCCGCTTCATACTGCCGGAGTGAATCGTACCCGAGAACGACATCCTCCAAAGCTCCCTTCCTGTCCGGCACCCTCAAGGAAATAACGATCCCACCAAAATTTGTAATAGCCGCTTCAAGACCGTTTTTGTTCCCCAGTGTGTAGAGCATGGCGTTTCTTCCATCATGGAGAGTGCCGAATGTTGCCGGAGCGTCGGCATCGGAACTGGTTTTGTTGTCGCCACAACCGGACATTCCGGCCAGCATCAAGCAACATCCCGCAACAAAAATTTTGCGCAGCGGCATGGGAACTCCTGAATGATCTGTGTGTTGACGGCGTTTGTAAACCGAGATATGTTGCTGAGTTTTTTGAGGAAAAGCAATCCTACTTGCTTCCCTCTCCGATTGTCGCTACATTTTTCCACTCTCAGGAAAGGACATCCATGCAATTCAGGCTTGTTTACCCGGCTGTTTTTCTTCTCGTTCTGACGATCGCTTATGCTGGAACACCAGCCCGCCAGGGGAAAGCCCGGCGCCTCCCGTTAGACGGCATCCCCCATATACAATTGAAAACACGGGAAAATAGTCACTTCCTTCCCGACCGTGTCATCGTAAAGCTGACGCCGCGGACATTTTCCTCCCTCTCAAAGTCTTCATTCGGGATTTTATCCCTGGATCGGGTGCTTTCCAATATCGGCGTGGTGTCCGTTTCAAGAATGTTCCCGCAGCCGGCGGGAAAAGGGGGATCTGTCGATCTCTCCCTGTTCCACGTCGTTCAGTTTTCCTCTCCCCATGATGTTTTTACACTGGCCGAAGAACTTTCACGGGGACCGGACGTGGAGTACGCCGAGCCGTGGTTCATCTATCCCTTGGCAGGCGGGACGCTCGTGCCGAACGACCCGTTCTACCAGCAACAATGGCATTTGCCGAAGATCAAAGCGGCCGAAGCATGGGATATCACCCAAGGGGATTCGACGATCGTCGTTGCCATTGTCGACAGTGGCACGGAATGGACCCACCCCGATCTCGCACCGAACATCTGGACCAATCCGGGAGAATCAGGGACGGATGCACAGGGAAACAACAAACGAACGAACAACCTCGATGACGACAATAATGGATACGTCGATGATTGGCATGGATGGGACTTGGCCGGCGCCAATTATCAATTGCCCATTCTGATCCCCGACAATAATCCGACTTCCACAGGAACCAACAATGAACACGGCACGCACGTCGCCGGCATTACCGCTGCAGCGACCAACAACGGGACCGGGGTGGCCTCCATCGGCTTCCGGACGCATATCCTCCCCGTAAAGTGTTCTGCCGACGACGATAAACGGGCCGGTGGCACCGCGTTCATTCTCGCCGGGTACCAGGGTATTGTCTACGCTGCCGACATGGGGGCGCACGTCATCAACTGCAGTTGGGGTGGGGCGGGAGGATCGCAGTTTGAGCAGGACGTCATCGATTATGCCACCGAACAAGGCTCTCTCGTGGTTGGTGCTGCCGGGAACAGCGGAAACGACGTTTTCTTTTCTCCGGCCGGGTACCGAAATGTCCTCGGAGTCGCCTCCACGGGCCAAACCGATTTCAAATCATATTTCTCCAACTACGGGTACTGGCTCGACGTCAGCGCTCCGGGAGAAAACATCTTGAGCACACTCTACGGGAGCAAGTATAATAATACGGTTGACTGGAGCGGCACCTCGATGGCAAGCCCCCTCGTTGCCGGCCTGGCCGCGCTGGTCAAGAAGCAACTTCCGCAGCTTTCCATGCTCCAGGTGGGCGAGCAGGTGCGGGTCACGTGCGATAATATCGAGTCACAGAATCCCGGCTTTCCCAACCAGCTCGGAAAGGGACGAATCAACGCCCTGCGCGCGTTGACGGAAACGAACCTTCCGTCAATCCGCCTGTTGTCCTTCACAATGAATGATTTTCCCGGAGGGAACAGCAACGGTTTCGCACAACCGGCGGAGACGCTTAACATTGTCTGCACCTTTAAGAATTTCCTGAACTCCACCTCCCACGGTGCGACCGTGGAGTTGGTCCCGCTTTCTCCTTTTCTAACGGTTGTGCAGGGACTTTTTCCAATCCCGGCGCTCGGAACACTCGACAGCGTTTCCAACACAACCACCCCTTTTCGCGTCTACGTGCAGCCCGGCGTCCCCCAGAGTCACACAGCTCACATGCAGGTGCGCGTCTCCGATGCACTGTATAACGACACACACACCTTCTCGTTTCTTGTAAACCCCACCTACCAGACGCATGATCTGAACGAGGTTCAGCTGACGCTCACGAACAACGGAAGAATCGGGTTCTTCGACTTCCCTGACAATACGCTGGGGAACGGATTTGTGTTCAACGGCGTTAACCAATTGTTTGAAGGAGGATTGATCCTCGGGACCTCGGGGTCGAAACTGGTCGATGTGGTTCGCAACGAGGTTGGCGAACAGAACAACGACTTTACTTCAAACGATTTCTACGACATCTCCACGCCGGGAACGGTTGCTCACCAGGAGGGTTTCACCCGCTTTTCAGACGCCAACGTGTTCGGCCCAGAGAAGATCGGAATCAATGTGGAAATGCATTCGTATGCGTTCTCGAGCCCCGGGGACACGCGATACATCATTCTCCATTATGATCTGAAGAACCCGGGGGCAACGGTCATTTCGAACCTGTACGCCGGGATCTTTCTCGATTGGGACATTGGAGTCTATGAAGTCAACGTCTCCGCGTTTGATGCAGCTCGCAGCCTTGGTTATGCGTTTGATAATTCGAGAACAGAGCGTGCCTATCTCGGGATACGGGCTTTGGACAGCGCCGCCTCCTATCGCACCCTGATCAACGACGGGGCGCTCGATCTTTCCCGTTTTGCGAAATGGTTCTGGATCAGCGGGGGAATTTTCGGGAACTCCTCGTCACCGAGCGACATTCATCACGTGATCGCTTCAGGACCCTATGTCCTTGGTCCGGGAGGAACCCGGAAGGTTGCGTTTGCCCTGGTTGCAGCGGAGAGCTCGCTCACCCAACTGCAGGAAGCCGCCGATGCGGCAAAAGCAAAATGGCTTCAAATCCTGAATCCGGTCAGCGTGGAGGAGACGGGCCCCACCATTCCGCTCACGTTCGGTTTGGAGCAGAACTTCCCCAATCCGTTCAATCCTTCAACAACCATTGGATTCCGTGTGGCCCGGGAGGAGTTTGTCCGCATCACCGTCTTCGATATGCTGGGACGCCAGGTTGCAACGCTCGTCGACGAAATGAAAACCCCGGGACTCTACCGGGTTCGATGGGATGCCCGTTCTCTCTCCAGCGGCATTTACCATTGCCGGCTCCGGGCAGGCACCTTCGTGGAAACGAGGAAGTTGATGCTCATGAGGTAATGCAACGTGAAACCGTGAAGGAACAACGCGAACGGCGTGGTGTTCAAAAAATCCCGACCTGCTCAAGGGCCGGGATTTTTTTGCCCCGTCTCTTGTCTTGTTAAAAGATTTCCCGTAAGATAGACCCTGTGGAATCACAACCAATGCCTGTAACTCCCGTAACCCTGGAAGGCCGCTTTGTCCGGCTCGAACCTCTTTCCATGAACCACCTTGCCCCCCTCTGCGAAGTCGGCCTTGACCCTGAGCTCTGGCGTATGGGCCTCTCGGTGATTGAATCGCAGGACGATATGACGTCGTATATTGCCACCGCGTTACAATGGCAATCGGAGGGGACGGCCCTTCCTTTCGTGACCATCGAAAGGTCCTCGGGAACCGTGGTTGGCAGTACGCGGTTTGCCAATATCGACAGGATGCACCGCCGTGTGGAAATTGGCTGGACGTGGATTGCACGACCGTGGCAGCGGACACCCATCAACACCGAGGCCAAATACCTTATGTTGACGCACGCGTTTGAAACACTTGGCTGTATCCGGGTCGAGCTCAAAACGGACTCCATGAATGAAAAGTCTCGCAACGCGATGCTACGGATCGGGGCGAAGGAGGAGGGGACCCTTCGCAACCATATGATCACACGAGGGGGACGCATACGGCACACAGTGTACTTCAGCACCACAAACGACGAATGGCCCGGCGTAAAACGATCGCTCGAAGAAAAACTCGCGCGCCCTTTTACACGACTCGCCTAAGAAAGACATGAGCTCTTCACCCACGACATCCGAATCCCTGTACCAAGCTTTCCAGGAACGCCTGCGCCGGTTTATTCTGAAGAGGGTCAACGATTCCACCGCGGCCGACGACATCTTGCAGGACGTGTTTCTCAAAATCCACACCCGGGCCGATTCCCTGCAGGACGAAACAAAGCTCGAGAGCTGGATTTTCCAGATCACCCGCAACACCATTATCGATCATTACCGCTCGCAGGGAAAGACCGACAAACTTGACGGTATCGACCTCGCGGAGGAGATCCCCCACGACCAGGCCCATAAACGGCTTGCCACCACGGTCCGTTCGTTCATCGATCAACTTCCCCCCCTCTATCGGGAGGCTCTGGTCCTTGTCGAGTATGATGGATTGAGCCAGGCCGAGGTTGCCTCCAGGCTTGGTGTCTCACTTTCGGGAGCCAAATCCCGCGTACAGCGTGCCCGGGCGATGCTGCGCGACCTGCTCATGAAGTGTTGTCATTTCGAGTTTGACCAATACGGAACGGTTCTGGACTATTATCCCCACTCCTGCTCCTGTTGTTCGGAGGGTAAACGGACGGGGACAAACGCCACTTCTTGCTGACCGCTTGATCAGTCGTTCGGCCCTATTTCCGGGTCAAAGATAGTTTGCGTCTTTTTGGTCTCCTTTCCGTCTATGAGAATGAAGGGTCAGGCACACCAGGGGAAAAAAGAACCCTCTTGACGAGCACCCTTCCAATCTCAAGGAGAACGCATGCCACACCTGGAAAAAGAAGAAATCCGTTCGACCGTCCGCGAACATTACGGATCCATTGCTGCTCAGAGCCTCAGTTCGTGCGGGTGCAGCCCGACGGCTTGTTGCGGCTCCGAGCCCGATCAGAAGGTCGTCGAGTATTCGGAACAACTCGGCTATTCCCCGACCGATGTTCAATCGGTCCCTGAAGGGGCAAACCTCGGTCTCGGTTGCGGCAACCCAACTGCACTTGCGAACCTGAAGCCCGGAGAGAGAGTGCTCGATCTCGGCAGCGGCGCCGGTTTCGACGCGTTTCTTGCCGCCCAACAGGTGGGTCCCACCGGTTTTGTCATCGGGGTCGATATGACGCCGGAGATGATCAAGAAAGCCCGGCGGAACGCGTTGAATGGATCCTACACCAACGTGCAGTTCCGTCTCGGCGAGATCGAACAGGTGCCCGTCGAGACCAGCTCGATCGATACTATCATCTCCAATTGTGTCATTAACCTCTCTCCCGATAAAGAGGCTGTTTTCAAGGAAGCGTACCGCGTCCTGAAACCGGGAGGACAACTGGCAATCTCCGACATCGTGGCAACGGCGGAATTGCCGGATGAGTACCGCGACGACCCTGCGCTCCATTGCGCCTGCATGGCGGGAGCGGAGACGATCGATACCATCAACGCGGTGTTGGTTCGTGCAGGTTTTCAGAATATCCGTATTGAACCGAAAGTAGGAAGCCGGGCACTGATCCACCAATGGGCGCCCGGCATACCGATTGATCAGTTGCTGGTGTCCGCTTCGATTGAGGCGGTTAAGCCGCCGGAACCGTAGCATATTCAGGGAGGGAGATGAAGAAAAAAATCCTGGTCCTGTGCACGGGCAACTCGGCCCGCAGCCAGATGGCAGAAGGGTTTCTCCGGTCATTCGACCCGACGCTGGAGGTCATCTCCGCCGGAACATTTCCCGCGGGGCAAGTGAATCCATTTGCGGTGGAGGTGATGAAGGAGGTCGGCATCGATCTCTCCAGCCATCACCCCAAATCGGTCGACGAATTTCTCCAACAACCCTTTGATTACGTCATTACGGTCTGCGACAACGCGAAGGAAACCTGCCCGATCTTCGCCGGGGCGGTGAAGCAGAGACTTCACCTGGGGTTTCCCGACCCGGCGGAAGCGGCGGGATCAAGGGAGGAGATCTTATCCGCTTTCCGATCCGTCCGGAACGACATCCAAAAAACATTTTATCAGTTCTGGAACGATTCGCTGAAGCGATGATAATTCAAATAACGATATTCTAAAACGCTTTGAAAGAATCCACCCTTGAGCAGCAAAGAATACTTCGAAAAGGTTGCAGAAAACTGGGATACCATGCGCGGAGAGTTCTTCCCCAATTCCCTGCGGGAGAAAGCGGTGCGCGTGGCAGGCGTTCAACCTGGGGGCGTTGCCGCCGATATCGGGGCGGGATCGGGCTTCGTCACGGAGGAACTCTTGAACCATGATGTTCGCATCATCGCCATTGATGAGTCGCCCGCGATGATCGACCGTATGAAGAAGAAATTTTCCGGCAGCACGGCGATCGACTATTTCGTGGGGGAATCCGAGCATCTTCCCCTGGAAGACCGGAGCGTCGATTATGCGTTCGCGAATATGTACCTCCACCACGTCGAACAGCCTGCTGTTGCCATCCGCGAGATGGCGCGCCTTTTGAAACCGGGAGGAAGGCTGGTCATTACGGACCTGGATGAACATGAGTTCGAATTCCTGAGAACTGAACAGCATGACCGCTGGATGGGATTCAAACGGGAAGACCTGCAGCGATGGTTTGAAGAGGCGGGCCTCGAAAACGTAAAGATCGATTGCACAGATGACAATTGCTGCGCTGCGTCGGAAACGGGACAGGGAGATGCCAAGGTAAGCATCTTCCTCGCTGCCGGCACAAAGGTATAACAAGCGAATGTTCCGGGAGCACTCTTTAAAAGCCTGCTTCCTGGTTGGCCATTCAGAATCTTGCCCGAAACCCATCCTTTGAAGACCCCGTCTCGCCCCGTTTCTGCTCCTCTTTATCCCATATCATTGTAATACCCATTCTTTTTTTTCGTAGATTTCTCCCGTTATCTCCCTGCAACGATTGGATTCTTTCATAGTCTAATCCGTAACTGCAGCAACACCTCAACCCATCTTTTATTCACCTTTCCGTGAAGGAGCTTTCATGAGAATCCCCAATCTCTTTGTGACCTCCCTGGCCCTATGTCTCGTGACAGCGTTGGCGTGGGGTCAGGGTGGCAACAACTTTACCATGCCGGTGGAATACCACAAACTCCCGAACGGGTTGAAAGTGGTTCTTTCGACCGATTCTTCCTCGCCGACCGTGGTTATTGCGGTTTATTATAACATCGGGTTTCGGATCGAGCCGAAGGATCGGACCGGGTTTGCCCATCTGTTCGAGCATATGATGTTCCAGGGCTCGAACAATCTCGGCAAGATGGAATTTATTCAATTGGTGCAGCGGAACGGCGGGGTCCTCAACGGGTCCACGCGCTTCGACTTCACCAACTACTTCGAAATCCTCCCCTCCCACAAACTGGAAACGGCGCTTTGGGCTGAAGCGGACCGTATGCGCGGCCTGGCCATTACCCAGGAGAACCTCACCAACCAGCAGGGAGTCGTGAAGAACGAGGTGAAGGTCAATGTCATCAATCAGCCGTACGGAGGGTTCCCGTGGCTTGACATGCCGCAGTATGCCAACACCAACTGGTATAATGCGCACAACTTCTACGGTGACCTTGAGCATCTCGATGCCGCTACGCTGGAAGATGTACAGGGGTTCTTCAAAACGTATTATGCACCGAACAACGCGGCATTGGTTGTTGTGGGAGACTTCAATCCCAAGGAAGCTCTGGCCCTGATTCAAAAGTATTTCAGTCCTATCCCATCCGCCCCGCAACCGGCCAAGCCGGACCTGGGCGAACCGAGGCAGGACAAGGAGAAGCGGTTCACGAAAAAAGATACACTTGCCTTCCGGCCGGGCCTGGGATTTGCCTACCATGTCCCGGAACGCAATACGCCGGAGTATTACGCTATGGGATTGCTCGACCAGATTCTGGTACAGGGAGACGATAGCAGGCTGCATCAGATCCTTGTGAAAAGGAAGGGGTACACAGCCGGCGTCGGTGGAGGGATCAATTACCTGCTCGGCACTATGTATAACTACAACGGCCCGATGCTCTGGATGGCCTCGCTGTTCCATGACAACACCGTCAAACCCGACGAGATCATGGCTGCGGTCGATGAAGCCATCGAGGAGGTCCGGACCAAACCCGTGGACCGCGCGACGCTGGACCGGGCGATGGTGAAACTCCGCTCCTCGTTCTACAACAACCTGGGGGGGTTATTCGGGTTCGGCCGCGCCGATTTGCTCGCGTGCTTTGCCCTCTTTGACGACAATCCGAGCCGCATCAACACCATTGAAGATGGATTTCGAAAGGTCACGCCCGAGTTGATCCTCAAGACTGCCCAGGAGTATCTGCGGCCGACCAATCGAACCGTTCTCACGATCGAACCGAAATCAGGGTCATAACCAGGAAGGAGCCTCGTATGAATTTCAAACGATGTCTTGTTCTTCTTCTCATCATTCTTGCGGTGAGTGCGCTTGCCTTCAGCCAAAAGCAGGCACCGCCGGAAGGGGGAACCCCGCGTGACTTCAAGCTCCCCCCGAAAACTGCCTTTACGCTCCCGAACGGACTCTCCGTCACGCTTGTTCCGTACGGGACAATCCCCAAGGTGACCGTTTCCGCCATCGTGCGGGCCGGGAACCTGAATGAAAAAGAAAACGAAGTCTGGCTTGCGGATATCATGGGTGATTTGATGAAGGAGGGAACGACAACCCGGAGCGCCGGGGTGATTGCCGAGGAGGCGGCTACCATGGGGGGTACCGTCAATATCAACGTCGCCCCCGACCTGACCACCATCAACGGCGATGTTTTGTCTGAATTCGGACCCAGCCTCGTTCGCCTGATCGCGGATATCCTGCGTAACCCGCTCCTGCCGGAGTCGGAGCTCACCCGGATCAAGAACGACCATATCCGGAATCTCAGCATCAGCAAATCCCAACCCGGCGCACTGACGCTGGAACGGTTCCGGCAGATGATGTATGGGGACCATCCGTACGGGCGCATTTTCCCGACGACCGAAATGGTGCAGAATTATTCCATCGAGCAGGTGCGCTTGTTTTACAGGAACAATTTCGGCGCAGCCCGGACCAACGTGTATGTCACCGGGCGGTTCGACGCCAAGGCCATGGAAACGGCGCTCCGGCAGGCGTTTAACGGCTGGAGCAAGGGCCCCGCTCCCTTGGTCGATATCCCCAAGCCCGTCGCCCAAAAACAATTTCATCTGATCGACAGACCTGGGGCGGCGCAATCAACCATCTACGTCGGGTTGCCGGTCATCAATCCTGCGGATAAGGAGTATGTCCCGCTGCTTGTGACGAATGCGTTACTCGGAGGATCGTTCGGCTCGCGTATCACCAGCAACATTCGCGAGGACAAAGGGTACACCTACTCGCCGAGCAGCCAGATTTCTTCCCGCTACCGCGATGCGTACTGGGTGGAGGTCGCCGATGTTACCACCGATGTGACCGGCCCGTCCTTGAAGGAGATCTTCTATGAGATCAACCGCCTCCAAAACGAGCCTCCCCCGGCTGACGAGTTGAAAGGAATCCAGAACTACCTTTCCGGGACGTTCGTCCTGCAAAATTCAAGTCGCGGCGGCATCATCAACCAGCTTTCCTTCCTGAGCCTGCATGGCCTGAAGGACGACTACCTCACGAACTATGTGAAGAATGTCCACGCCGTTACCCCGAAGGATGTCCAGCGCATCACGCAAACGCAGATCCGGGATAAGGATATGACCCTGGTGATCGCGGGGGATAAAAAGAAGATCGAGGACCAGATCAAGGAATACGGGAATGTCGGAGAGACAAAAAAATAAGAGAGCGCGGGGTTCTTGAACGATGGAGAGCATACCAACGCCCGCCTGTCAAGAGATCGGCGGGCGTTTATGTATTCAGCCTCAGGACCTACATGTGCGTTTCAGTAGTATCTTCCTGTACAGCTTCCTTCCGCTGTGTCTTCGCCATAAATTTCTGCAATCCCTCCCTGCTGAGAAGCAGCCACAAACCAACCCCCGTTTGTACAGTGAAGCGCACCAGCTCGACGATCCGATCAGTCGTGAGACGTCGAATCATCGCACTATTTTCTCCTTCCACGAGGAAGAAGACCAGTACGCGCACCATGGAGGGGATCGCATCCACAAGGACAAACATCCCAAGAACGCGGAAAGCAATAACTTGCCACTCCTGCGCCGAGAGAACTGTCTCGCCGGGGCTCCCGGTCTCCGGCAGGAAGACTCTTCCTGCAAAAAAATCGGCTTTGGTCCAAAGGATCAATCCAGCCAACGTAAGCAGGATCAGGGGACCAAAGGCTGCAACAAGATGGGACCCCATGTCGTCACTACCGCCGGGGGACATCGTGAGAACATACGCGAATCCCCGTGTATCAGCCACCGCCAGAAGCAGTGCATAGGCCCCCAGCAGTTTGAAGCAAAGATGAGTGATTTCCCGCTTGGTCATAACCACCTCCCAATCGGATGAATGGTGAGCCAGGGTTACTCAAGAAGTGATGGATGTTTCCGATGATGATCCGTTGCATCCTGATATGCCTTCGCCACGGCAAGGAGCGTTGCTTCACCGAATAATTTACCCTGAAAGGTAATGCTCGTCGGCGTATTCTCCGCAGTAAACCCATGGGGTAACACAACGCACGGATGTCCCGTGAGATTGGTGAGCAGCAAATTATTCCCTCCAAACGAAGGAGCTACGTACACATCGATCTCCTTCATGATCTTCTCCATCTCCTGCACCAGGAGGTAACGCACCCGGCTTGCCTGGATGTATTCAACGGCAGGGATGAAGCGCGCCGAGCGAAACGAGTTCGGCCACCCCCCTTTCCCCTGCCGGACCAGCAAGCTGTCCCGGCCGCTTCTTGTGAGATCATCAAAGGCTGCCGCAGCCTCGGCGCTGAGTATGTAGGAAAGGTTGCCCACGGGAAGATTGGGCAACGTAATAGGCACAAGCTTTGCGCCTAGCCCTTGCAGGACGGCAAGAACGGTGTCGTTATGCGCCTTGTTGGCCCGGGCGCTGTCGAACTCCATTTTCAGGTAACCGATCCGGAGCTTGCGGAGATCCACCTTCGGGTCGTAGTTGAACGGCGCATCAATCAGGGTTTGATCGGTTTCGTCCGTTCCCTGAATCGCCCGAAAAACAAGGGCACAATCCTCCACCGTCCGACAGATGGGACCGATCTTATCCATAGACCAGCTCAGCGCCATCGCTCCGGTCCGGCTGACCCGGCCATATGTCGGCCTGAGTCCCGTTGTTCCGCACCGCGTAGAAGGGGAGACAATCGAGCCCCATGTTTCCGTCCCGATGGCAAAGCCCACGAGTCCGGCCGCCGTTGAGGAAGCTGATCCTGCCGAGGAGCCGCTCGATCCCTGCTTATAGTTCCATGGGTTGCGTGTCATGCCGCCGAACCAGATATCCCCCAACGCCAGCGAACCCATCGTCAGCTTGGCGACCAACACTGCTCCCGCATTCTCCAGTTTCTTGATCACCGTGGCATCTTCCCCGAACACTTGGTCTTTATAGGGGGGAGCGCCCCACGTGGTCGGATATCCCTTTACCGAGAGAAGATCCTTGGCTCCGTAAGGAATTCCATGCAAGGTGCCGCGGTATGTTCCGGCTGCGATCTCCGCGTCGGCCCGGCGCGCCTGCTGCATCGCAAGATCCTCTGTCAACGTCACAACACATTCGAGTTTTGGACCGTACCGTTTCAGCCTGCCCAAATACATGCCTGTTAACTCCACGGAGGTCACTTGTTTTGTCCGGATCAATTCTGCGAGCTGGCCAACAGAATAAAAAGCGACCTCTTCAAGATTTGCCGGCCTTTTTGTTCCTTTGGAGGAACTCATCTTGAATGGTTTATTGACCGTCCCGATCTTCATGCCCGCAGGGATCGGGTTGAATTGGAATGCCGGTGGGATGCTGTTCTTCAGACCAACCTTCCGAATTGCCTCATAGCTGTTCTGGTAGTTGTTGATGTTGTTCATCATCGAATCGCGTTTCGCGTCGTTCAGGGTCAGTCCTGCAATTTTCTCCGCATGCTCAACATCCTCCTTGGTCACCTTCCTGGGACCCTCCTGCAGATACGCTCCCAGCAAAAAGCACCCTGCACATGCGGCAAGGATCGCGCTCCTGTGAAGAAACGTTCGTTTCATATCCTCTCCTTATTCCGGTTTGGGTTGAACGGTTTGTTGTTGATCCTGGGTAGTGTAATCAAGTTCCGAGCCGAGCATGCTGTGAGGGATGAGATAGACAAGGAGGAGTACGAGCGACGCTCCAAGCGCCCAGGCCCGGCTATGGCGTCTCCGGTGAATTGCCATCAGGGCAACAAGCCACCCTGCCAAGGCCACCGCCGTTTTGTTGTCCGTCAGGTCGGTCCCGAACGGCCAGCCGGTCCACCACGCGTTGAAAGCATGCCATTGCATCGCCGGGCCGAGCAGGAGCCCTCCGAGAAAGAGGAGTCCCACCGTCCAGGAAGCGAGCTTTTTCAGGTTGGGCCCGGAGTTGAAGAATTCCAACCCTGTACGCGACGAGAAGAGCATTGCGCTGAACATGATAATGACATGCGGGATGAGAATCCACATCGGGACCGCTCCTTTGAATCGGATCGTCACCGGCTCCGCCGCCGGCACGGTTTCCGTCAATTCTCCCTTGGTCAGCCGGACCCTGTACTGCAGCTTTCCCGCCGGTAGCTGATGTGGAAGCATGGCCGACAGTACGCCATCGTGAAGGAGCATAGATTCAGAACGCCAGGAATCGGCGGTCTTGAACCGTCTCCAATCAAGAACCCCCCGGATTTGATCGTCGTTCGTCCTGATCGATATGGAGACATCCGAATCGCCGCCATGGCTCCGGTCGAATTTGAACGGGATCGCTACTCCGCCGAGCGTGCATGATCCGGAGACTGGATAACTCGGTCCGGTAACGCGTTGATAGAAGGCAATTAAAAGTGTAAGAGCAAACGAGAGCATCCACAACAGCTTAGCGCGATTCATCGGATTATCGTTGGAAGGGAGACGAATGAAGAGTTACTTCTGCAATGAAAGGTATTCTTTGAGCGGATCGAACACATATTCGGTCCAGCCGTTCTTGTGGTTCTTCAGTTCTTTTGGATTCGGAAAATTGGAGTGCGTGAGCCTGACCTTCGTTCCTGACCTCGATTTCGTCAGGGAGTACGTAACAAGGGATGCTTCGGCTCTGTCGGGCCAATCGCCGGGAAGCCAGGTATAGGAGAGAGATTCGTCGGGCTTGAATATTCTTACCCTGCCTTTGACCCAGCCATCGAACATTTCAACTCTTCCTCCAACCCGCGGTTCCACTTTTCCCCGCTGGCCGGACCATTGAGAGATGACCTTGGCGTCGGTCAAGGCACGAAAGACTTCCCGGGGATCCGCCGGGAGAAGAACGGTTATCTGGAACGATTCGGATTTCGTGGTACCCATAGTCCTCCTCTAGCGTAGTTCAATGGTGATAATCTCGATGATAGTCCCCTATTGTTGGAAGCTTGCTTGACGTGAAGCGTATAAACAGGTCGTGTTTCTGAAAAGCCGGGGGAGGGTTGACGGGTTTGTAGCTCTTTCCGTCGTCGCCCTGGATGCCATAGAATCCACCTTCCAGCGCGATGAAAAGTAATTTCCCGGTTTAGTTGATCGCCGTCTCATCGGCACAAGCAAAGAGACAGAGCAGAAGAAGTAATCCCGCGATCACGAGCCATCGGTGGTTCAATTTCATTCTCCTGTTCTGCATGGAATGAACGGGGAAAGGTACTCTTTTCTGCACAAAAATTCACCCAGGAGACGGGACTCCAGCCGCATAAAAAAAACCGCCTCCGAGAAACGGATGGGCGGCTTAAGAACAATCAGGCTTGGCCGGGTCTATTCGAGACCGAGCTTCACCATGGCTTTTTTATGCTCTGCCGCCGCCTTGGTTGTATTCTCATAGATGGTTCCGGCGAGTTCCTTCACCACCGCAAGATCGATTGACTTCTTTTTCAATTCTCCCCGGAGTGCTTTAACGGCTTCGGTTGCCTTGAGATGGGTTTGGAGAATCAGATTATGGTTCTCCTGGATTCCCTCCTTTTCCAAGTCGGAGTACGTTTTATGCATCATCACATGGTCGAGGCGTGCATTCTCCAGTGATCGTTCCATCTCTTCAACATGTTGCCCGGCAATATCCATATTGAGTTTGTGCGGCAGGGTTGTTTGTTCCTGCAAGGCCTTCGCGTGATCTGCGGTATGCCAGAATTCGAGGGAGAAGGCCCGGTGATATTCCTCCCCCCTTCCTTCCACGGTGCGCGGTTGACTGAAGGCCGGAAGAGCTGCCACGAAGAGAAAGAGGAGTGAAAGAAACATATGTCTGGTCATATGAGTATCCTTTCGGTGTAGTGAGATAAAGATCTCCTTACGCGATGTTCTATACGATTTCGTCTGTCAATCTTTGTACCATCTCCTGACCCGCGGCAGAGTGTGAAATCGGAGCGAACAACGGGGAAATCGATTCCCGGAATCGAAACTCGTCTCCTGCATTATTACATTGGCGAGAATTATTCCCGAATTCCGGAAGGAAAACGCGTTGGCTCGATAGGGGCTTTGAAGGGTTCTTGACAAAGCGCCTTCAATATATTAAATTTGAATAATTCAAATTCAAAATAATACAATGAAAACAACAAAACGTTATGGGAAGAAAGCGGAGGGCGCGCTCGGCCTGTGGGTGAAGTTGGCCCGGGCCTACCACACCTTTGCCCACTACACGGCGGAGGACATACGCTCCACCGGTCTTACGCAACCCCAATTCGGTGCTTTAGAGAGTCTCGGACACCTGGGGTCGATGCAGATCGGGGAACTCTGCCGCAAGCAACTCGTCAGTGGCGGCAATATGACCGTCGTGGTCGATAACCTTGAAAAAGATGGCCTCGTAGAACGTGTCCCCCACGCCGAAGACCGGAGAGCCATTATTGTCCGACTGACAGCCAAGGGAAAGAAGTTGTTTGAGGATACCTTCCCGAAACATGCTCAGTACGTTGCAAAAATAGCCTCAGTCCTCACGGAGCAGGAACAAGAAGATCTCTCCCGATTGTTAAAGAAACTCGGAACCGGTTTGCACCAATAAAGGGAAAAATCCATGAAACCTCTTGTCGTCACCGATTCAACATTCTCCAGCGAAGTGCTCGAAAGCAAACAACTCACCGTCGTCGATTTCTGGGCCGCATGGTGCGGACCATGCAGGATGATCGCCCCTATGGTGGATCAATTGGCCGGACAATACGGCAGCACCGTCAAGTTCACCAAGCTGAATGTCGATGAAAACACGGACACGGCCGCCACCTATGGCGTGCGAAGTATTCCGACCTTGTTGTTCTTTCGGGATGGAGCAGTCGTCGACCGGATTGTCGGACTGCATCCCCACTACGTCCTGGAAGACCATGTCGTGAAACAGAACACTCTTATTGTACAATAACGACAGACGAAGCAAGCAGAAGAAATCGTATGAAACACCCTCTCCTCGGAATCCATCATGTGACCGCTCTTGCCAGCGATCCGCAGCAGAACGTCAACTTCTATACGAAGATCTTGGGCCTGCGACTGGTAAAGAAAACGGTCAATTTCGATGCACCCGATGTGTACCATTTGTACTACGGGGATGAAACAGGAAGACCGGGAACAATTCTGACCTTTTTTCCCTTTTTGAATGCGGCTCCCGGGAAACGGGGCGTGGGGGAGATTGGGGTTGTCTCTTTTGCCGTTCCCGGGGATTCAGCGGGCTTCTGGGCGGAACATCTTTCAAAGCATGGCGTCGATTTTGATGGACCGACACGGCGATTCGATGAAGAGGTCTTCTCGTTCCTGGATCCCGATGGCATGCGGGTGGAGTTGGTCTTTACGGAGGGGGTGGAAGCCCGTTCGTATTGGTCCGGCGGCTCCATCCCGCGCGAGTATGCAATTCGAGGGTTTGCCGGCGTCACCCTTTGGATTGCCCATTCCGAAAGCACCGCAAGGCTGCTCGTCGAGGTGATGGGGTTCTCTCTGGTAGAAACGCGAGGACCGAAAACACGCTATGGGATCGGCGCAGGTCCGGACCGGGTTGCCGTCGACCTGATCACAGAACCCACCATGTCTTCCGCGCGGCAGTCGGCCGGCTCTGTCCACCACATCGCCTGGCGCGTGGCATCGGATGAAGGACAGCATGCATGGCGACAAACGATCGCCGACAACAACCTGCACGTTACCGATGTTCTTGACCGAAACTATTTTCGATCGATCTATTTTCGCGAACCCGGGGGAGTTCTGTTCGAGGTCGCAACCGACCACCCGGGATTTACCATCGATGAACCCGTTGATGTACTGGGGAGCCATTTGAAATTGCCTCCTTGGCTTGAAGCGGATCGCACGGAACTGGAGCGGGCTCTTCCGCCGATCGTGCTCCCCCGGTGATATTGATCCTCCCTTAACCACTCCGGGCTTGGTTCATAAAGAAGGGCTGCACGGAAAAAATCAATTTGTCTTTTATCACAAGGAAAACCCTATGACACACTTTATGGTTGATATCGATCTCCCCTCAAGCCCTTCGCTTGAGTTCCTTTCCCTTATTCCCTCCCAGCGCGCACACGCGAATACACTGATGGGAGAGGGCGTGCTATTAAGCTACAGCCTGTCTCTTGACCGTTCCAAGCTCTGGATGGTCATGACAGCCCGATCGGCTGATGAAGCAACAGCGCTGGTGTCCAGGTTTCCCTTGTTTGCTTTTTTCCGGACCACGATCCATCCGCTGATGTTCCATAACGGCCTTACGTTGTCCTTGACGAAGGTTTCCTTGAACTGACGAGGCACCCTATGCAGGCCATGGTCTTACCTTCGTCGACCGGTATCAGCTCAATCACGCTTCAGGTTCCCAACGTGGGGGAATCGTTGCGGTTTTATCGCGATTTGTTGGGATTTGTTGTCAAAGAGGTGGAGGGCTCGCGGACTACTCTTTCCCCGGGAGAGCACGACGCACCGGTCGTTTTCCTGATTGAAAAAAGAAACGCGATACCCCGTCCTCCCCGGACGACGGGTCTCTTTCATGTCGCGTTCCTTTTTCCCGGCCGGAAGGAACTTGCGGTAGCCTTCCAACGGTTATATGAACACGGCTGGCCGTTCCAGGGTTATGCAGACCATGGCGTCAGTGAGGCGCTCTACCTTGCCGATCCTCATGGAAACGGTATCGAGCTTTATGCCGACCGTCCGAGGGATCAATGGCCGTACCGAAACGGCGAGCTTCAGATGGTGACGGCGCCGCTCGACGTCGACTCCCTCCTTGCCGAGACCGGCACGAAAGAGGAGGCTACGTTGAACGCCGGATCGCCACGCATCGGGCACATCCACCTGAACGTCTCCGATCTTGGAAAAGCAAAACGTTTCTACCATGACCTTCTCGGCTTTGCCGTCACCCAAGAGACGTTCCCTGGAGCCTTGTTCGTCGCTGCGGGAGGATATCATCACCACCTTGGTCTGAATGTGTGGAATGGGCGGGGAGCCCCTGGAGCTCCTCCCGAAGCGATCGGGTTGGTCCAATTCGGCATCCAAGTTCCAGACAATCCTTTTGTGCGTCAGTTGGCCGGTCGGTTTCAGGGTGAAGGAATTCCAGTGGAGATTCAATCGAATGGGTTCGTTACCAGGGATTTTGACGGAATATCAATAATAATTCATCCATGATGTACTTTTACAATACCATTCATTTATTTCTGGAGTTACCATGAAACGGTTATTTTCCCTGAGCGCGTTGACTTTCTTGAGTGTGGGGCTTATCGCCGCACAAACGCAATGGCGAACTGACAAATCGCATTCGCAGATCAAATTCACTGTGACCCATATGCTGGTTTCCGAGGTGGACGGGATCTTCAAGGATTACGACATTGCCGTTGCGTCTACGAACGACGATTTTTCCGATGCCTCCATCGAGGCCACCATCAAATCAGCCAGTATCAATACGGAAAATGAACGTCGGGATAACGACCTCCGGTCCGATAATTTCTTCAACAGTGAGCAGTTTCCTGAAATAAAATTTAAGAGCACGTTGTTTGAAAAAGTGGGTGAGAAACAGTATAAGATTCATGGCGATCTGACCATTCGCGACGTGACCAGGAAAGTAGCCTTCGACGCAACGAACACCGGCACATTGAAAACAAGCCGCGGCCTCCTCTCGGGCTGGAAGGCCGAGTTGACGATCAATCGTTTTGATTACGGATTAAAGTACAACCGTGCTATTGAGACCGGAGGGCTTGCTGTCAGCCAGGATGTAAAAATTACTGTCACTCTCAGGCTTAATAAACCCAACGCCTGATGATCGTCGTTACCAAACAATCCCATTGCTCCCTATCGTGCAATGGGATTGTTTTTTAAGGATATCCTGGCGAATCGCAGTGTATTCCGAGGGAAGATTTTATCGAGGATTAATGAGTCGCCACATTCAGTTTGGCATGGACCTCGTCATGATCCTCGCGGGTTTCAAGATGCGTGATGACATGCGTTGTCATCGGAAGGCCGGCTTTGAGCGCACCTTCGATTTCCGTCGCTTTCCAGTGCGCCTCCTCCAGCAACGATCCTTTCGGAAAGAGGAGGTGAAACTCCATCCATACCGATGTTCCGCTCTGGCGGTACTTCAACTCGTGATACCACAAACCCCTTTTTTCCGTCTCGATATCCAGGATCGAGCGCAACTGGTGCTCGAGAACCGGATCGGCCTCATCCATCAATCCCCCTACCGACTGCCGTATCAACTTCCCCCCCGACCAGAGGATGTTCAGCGCAACGGCGATGGCCAGGATTGGATCGAACGGCTTCCACCCGGTCCATAGGACGAGAAGCAACCCGATGATCACCCCCACACTGGTCCAGGAATCCGTAAGCACGTGTTTCCCGTTCGCGATCACGATGAGGGAGCGATTCCGCCTCCCCTGCCAGACCAGGTAGCCCCCCAAGATCCCATTGATTGCCCCGGCCGCTGCCACGTAGAGCGTCCCCGTTCCCAAATTTTGTACCGGGACCCCCTCGATCCATTTCAGGATCGCTTCGTAGATGATATAGAACGCCGCAAGGACGATCATCGTCCCTTCCATTCCGGCAGAAAAGAAACCGATCTTGTCATGACCGTAGGGATGGCTCTGGTCGGCAGGTCTCATGCTGAACCAGAGACTGAACGCGGCAAAGGAAACCGCAAACACATGCACAACGGACTCTGCCGCGTCCGAAAGGATCGCCGCTGAGCCCGTTATGGCATACGCATACGTCTTCCCGGCAAGCATCAGAAAGCCGACGGCCAGCGAAAGGCTCATCGCAAACTTTTGTTGCCGGTATGATTCACTCGTTTCAGGTTCGGAGGAAGAGTGGATCAGGGGGTTACGCATGGCGTCTCTCTCCTTGACAGACCTCAGACCTTCAACACCCATTTCTGCCGGTACATGATATAGGCAATGAGGTAGAGCCCAAGCATGAACGCAATTGAATGAAGGAAGGAGGCAAGCATCGGATCGCCGATAGAAAGGAAAAACGTCTCATAATACCAGGTCTTGAACGAAATCACGCTACCGTCCGACCCTGTGAGCTTGATGAGCATGATCAACCGGCCGACGATCCCCGAGAGAGCAAACATTGTAATGGCATTCAACCCGTAGATCTCGAACGGTTTGGTCCACCGCTTGTAACCTTTGACGTCGATCACCCAGTAACAGCAGCTAAAAACCACGAGGGACAATCCAGCCATGAAAACGGTATAGGAGCTTGTCCAGAGGTTTTTGTTGATCGGAAGCCAGTTGTCCATCGTCAGGCCGGCGAGGATCAGGATTGATCCCCAGAAAAACATCCACCCCGTCTTATCTTCCGTGGACCGCTGGGAGCGGACAAAATAGCCTGTCAAAATCCCAAGCATGGTCGTGGCGATTGCGGGAATCATGCTGATGATTCCCTCCGGATCGAACCCGGGGACCGGGGCTCCTCTCCATGTATGTCCTGCCAACACAGTCGAGTCGATATACCAAGCCAGGTTACCCGTCGGCTCCAGGATTCCCGCGCCGTAACCAGGAACAGGCACCAGCCTCATGAGCAGCCAATAGCCGACAAGAAATATGGCCGTCCACCGAATCTGCCATATGATTGAGGAGTAGAGAAGGATCATTCCGGAGATAAGGTAACATAGGCCGATGCGTTGCAGGACGCCGGGCAAACGCATTGTTTCAAACGCAAAGTTGTGTCCGAAGGCAAGGCCGAAGGGAAAGCCGTTCAGGAAAAGACCGATGGCAATAATGGCCGCCGAACGCTTCAGGACATGGAGCATCAACTTATTCCTGTCCGCGCCCTGCTCGATTCGTTTCGCCATGGAAAATGTCATGGCAACGCCGACGATCCAGAGAAAGAAGGGAAAAACGGTATCCGTATAGGTCCACCCATGCCACGCCGCGTGTTTAAACGGTGGGTAGATATGTCCCCAGGATCCCGGATTGTTCACCAACATCATCCCGGCAATCGTTGCGCCGCGAAAGACATCGAGCGAGAGCAACCGGCCACTGGCCTTCGAAGCAGAGGATTGAGCCATCGGCGTGCACCTTCCGTTCGTATGTGGAGAGGGAGAATTCTATCGGCAGATCCGGGGGGAGCGAGATCCCGGGGTTACCCCCAAGCCGTCCCGGATCGGAGAAAAACGACCACGAACCATCCAGCGAGGAGGGAAACGATGATCAGAATGCGAAGTTGTTTATCGGTCAGTTTCATTAAAATGAGGAAGAAGGGCGAGTGAAAAGATAGAAACAAATGGAGGGAGAAGCAATCACAAGATCAGGAAAAAGAGCCAATAAACCACCAGGTTTATAAAGGTCAGCGGTATTCCTATTTTCGCGAACTCCAGGAACGTGATCGTTTCATGCGCTTTCCTCTCCGCATTCTGAATGACGATCACATTGCTGGCCGCGCCGAGGATCAGCATGTTGCCCGCGATCGTGCTTGCAGCGGCGAGGGCCATCAACTCCCGAACCGAGGCCCCTGCGTGCATCAGCATCGGTTGATACAACGCGACGAGCGGGACATTGGAAATGCACTGGCTCAGCAACGTGCTCACACCAAGGATCATTTCAACCGACGCGATGGGAATATGCAGTCCGGCCAGCACACCCTGAAAGAAACCGGAATGCCACACGCTCTCCATCAGGACAAACATCGCTGCGAAAAATATTAACGTGTGCCAGTCGACACGGCGAAGGATCTCGAACCGCCTTTTGCTGCCAGCAAGAATGGGGAACGCCCCCGCAAGCGCAATCGTGGTCAGGCGAAAGTCGACATTCAAAGCAAAAACCACGTTCAAGATCTTCACGCCGATGAACAACAGAACAACATGAAGTGACACCCGGGAGAGAAAAGCGAGCTCTTTATCCCTGATGGGCTCCTGGGAGTGTTTGAGCTCTGCAGCGTGAAAATCCTTCGTGTAAAAGCGTTTGAGGAGAACATGGCAAAGCACAAGATTGAGCACCGTCGGAATAAAAAGCCACCGGAAAAATGTGACGAAGGGGTCGGAGAAATTTCCGTTCAGCGCGATGAGAAGGTTCTGCGGATTGCCGATGGGACTCATAACGCTCCCGATGGTCACGGCGAAACACAGGGCGAGCAGGAGGGTCTTCGGCGACATTTGGTGTTTCTTCGCCAATAATAAAACCACGGGGGTGCCGATAATGGCAAGCGTGTCGTTCATGAGGAACGCCGAGGCGAACCCGGCCCCGAACAGCACCAGCAACATCAGGCCATCAATCGTGGTCGCACGTTTGAAGTATTTGTACGAAAGATGGGAGAGGTACCCGCTCTCCTCAAGTGCTTGTCCGACCACAAACATCCCGAAGAGAAACAGCATCACATCAAAATTGATGGCATGCCACGCAACGTCGAGAGGAATCTCACCGGTGAGGATCACGACCACGGCGCCCCCGAGCATGACCTGCCAGATCTGGAGTTTGACATTCCCCACGTGCCTGACGGCGATCAGGAGAAAAACAACGGAGAGGGTAAGAACGGGGATGTTCATAGGTTGGCTGGGAGGGAAATCTCACAAGCTTTATCCCTCACGGCTTTTCGCGTTCAGAATGGGACGGTCCTCCGGATCGATGAGGGGTGAAGAACGAAACATTGTTGATTCCTGCAGGAGATGTCTTCCGGGGCAATGAGGCCGGTCGAACAACAAATCTGCGCTCAGCGGAGATCCGTTGAAAGTTTGAAGCGGACAATCCTATTGTTGCCGGTGTCCGCCACGTAGACCGTCCCGTCGAAGAACGCCACACCCGAAGGTTGGTTGAACTGTCTGTCGCCGTCTCCCCGGCCTCCAAACGAGTAGCTTTCCACCCCCCGCGAGGAAAACCGAAAAAGACTGTCTTTTTCAGCATCGATAACGAAGAGGTTTCCCGAGGGATCCAGTGTCAGGCCCTCGGGGCGGCCGAAGCGGTTGATCTGAAGGAGGCCGATATCGCCGTCCGTGGAAGGATTAAATTTCGAAACGAATTCTGTCGTCTGTCCGATGGCAACCAACCTGATCCACTGCACTTTGAAGAGGGGTTTATTCACCGCGTCCGGAGATTGCTCGACCTGCGCGAAGACATACTCAAGGCTCCGGCCTGTGGGAAGCGTCGCGATCGCTGTGAGCTTATGAATGGAGAGCAAGCCCGTTCCATCCGGCGAAAATGTTGTTGTGATGGGGGAGATGAACGCATCGTCCTTGCCGAAGAGGAGAACCGCATTGTCAAAATAAGGGAAGAACCGTTTCGGACCGATGCGTGCGATCCCGTACTGGTTGTTGTACAGCGTTGCAACTCCGGTGAAACGGCGGGTGGAATCAGTGGGATCGAAGTAGACGCGTTTTGGGGGTATAGACCCGATTTGGTGCTGGTAGGCCGGCAAATCGAGACGATAGACCGCGCCGAACGTCACCGGTGCGGTGTGACCGGGCAGCAACGTGTCAAACTCCGCACAAACAAGAAGCTGCAATCGCTTGTCCTGCGCCAGAGCGATCGGACGCTTGATGCGTTGCGACGAGCCGATCACCCTCCCCGCAAGGTCGAGCATCACCACGCGATCGTTTTCGGTATCGGCCACGTAGGCGAAGGGTTCATTGCCGATCATCAAATCCTGCGGACGATTGAACCCGGTCCAGTTGGGGTATTGCTGGATGTATACCGTATCGCCAATGGTGGTGTTGCGGTCCCCTTCGGGAAGGGAATTGATATCGAATTTCTCCACGCCACATCCGGCAGCGATCATTGCGCCGAGGAGCGCGACAAGGATGCGCATTATAACCTCACCAGCATGGAAATACGATGAACACCGCCAAGTCGTCCAAAGGCCGTGTACCCGTAATCGAGGGAAAGTGAAAGGATTTCCAGTCCCGTAGCAACGCCGGCACCGAGCGAATAGGACTGTTCGTCGGCGTTGAGCCGGTATCCGCCCCGTACGGCAAAGGTTTTGGACCAAACGTACTCAAATCCGAGACTGACGTTCTCGGAATTATCATTGGGGTGATTTAACTGCACGGACGCCGTCAGGGTGTTGTATTCATTCTGAATCGGCTCGAAGGCGAAACCGAACTTGAACAGGGTCGGTGGAGAAAATTCCTGGAACTGGTTTACTTCGCCTCCGCCGTAGAGTTGCGCCGTACCTTCCGGCGCGACCTGGTTTCCGAAATTGGATACCACGGCGGAGAAGCGGGAGGAGCCCAAACCGGTCCAGTAGTAGGTTCCCAGATCGACCACCACCCCCCTCATCTTCAGCATATCGAGTGTTTCCTCAAAATACCGAACCGTCGCTCCAAAACTGAACTGGGGCGTAAGCTTCTTTCCATACGTCACCCCGATCGCAAGATCGCTGAAGCGGAAGTACGTGCCGTTTCCGGTCGGGTGCACCTCCGTTGTCACGGGCATATCGTCCGTATGAAGAGAGGTAAGGGAAAGCCCGATGGCATCCTCCGGCGACAGGCGGTACACGGCTCCGAGAAATTGGTGACGGACATCGACCAGCCATTGGGTATGCGACAGCACTGCCTCATGCCCGTTAAATTGCGCGATGCCTGCCGGATTCCAATACAGGGCGGATGCGTCGTTCGCGACGGCGATGAATGTCTCACCCATGGCTGCGGCCCTCGCTCCCACACCTATCTTCAGGAACTGGGCGGTCGAGGTGCCGGCCCGTTGCGCCCCGAGGACAGGGATCAACTGCGCGGCTGCCTCGCCCACGGGAACGATCATCAACAAAAGAAGGCCGACGATGTGCATTCTTCGCATCAGAACCGTACTCCTAATCCTACAAGCACATTGCGCGGCGCCAAATAGCGCGCGGGGTTGAAGGGGTAGGGAGAGACCGGCGCCTGAAGATCGGGATACACCGGATCATTCCATGACGTGGGCGTCGGTTCTCCGAGTTCATAGGCACGGCCTGTTACAGGATTTATGATCGCCGCGTTTTTCCGGTCAAGAACGTTCCGGATATTGATCGAAAGCAGCCAATCGAGCCCCAGAAGCGTGAAGTTCTTTTCAATATTGAGGTCGATCCAAAACCAATCTTCTCCAATGCCGGCAAGCCGGTCGTTTCTATCGAGAATATAATTGGGCCTGCCGTTGGTCGAAAGGAAACCGTCCTGAATATAAGGGGTATAGCGTTTCCCGGATTGGAAAAAGGCACGAACATAGACCGAATAGTCGTCGAGGATTCCCTGGCCGAACCCAAACAGTGGTTGATCCTTCAGGACGTTAAACGTCGTGGTAAGATTGAACTGCAGGGGCCGATCCCACGTGACGTAGTTTTCCTTGATCGTTTCGTCCTCATCCCCCCGGGCGACAAGCAGCCCCTGGTCGGGTGATGAGCTTTTCCCGGTGGTGATGGAGTACGAGCCGGAAGCCGTTCCGCGGAACCACCGGCCGATACGCTTGCGGTACTCGAACTCGATGCCCCTTGAGCGTGCGTAATCCTGATTCACATACGTCACAAAATTTCCGGTCGAAAGCCGGGAGGAGGTGATGCGTGCCTGCCGCGTCGACACATAATCAAAGATATCCTTGTAGTACGCCGTAACGGTGAGAACGTCGTCGCTCGAGAATTGGGTCTGGAGTCCCAATTCGTACGCGACGGTCGTTTCCGGATCAAGATCCGGGTTTCCGAACTTTTGAAATGTCGACTGCGCTGTGGCCGGGTCCAGCTTCGCATAGATGAACTGCGGTTTCGGCCGCTTGGAGAAATGGCCATACGAGAAAAAGAGCATCTGGTTTTCGGAAATGGGATGCGAAATGCCCACCCGCGGACTGATCCGCCCTTTCCCTCTCAGTCCGAACATGGAAAAGGTCTTCCGGCGATAGTCTTCCCTGATCTTGTCGGGGATGGTCGTTACATCGGGATTGTTCACCGCATCGTCTACGTATTTTCCCGGGAACCAATAGTCGAAACGAAGGCCGACGTTCAGGATCATTCCGCTGACGGTGATATTGTCCTGCGCGTACAAGGCCCCGAACCTGGGGGAGACTTTGTAGATGTCGTTATTCAAACCAAGCACGCCCACCCACGGCTGGTAAATATCGACATTTTGCATGTCCTGGAACGTTGTTTCGAGGCCCGCCTTGAACTTATTGTATTCGGAGAAATGCTTTGTGAGGTCGAATTTGATCGTGTTCTCGGTGACAAAATGGTCATGCCAGGTGAACCCGTTTCCATAATCCCACAATCCGTCACCCGGGATGATGCCGACCGTGTCGCGGTCCAGGTTGTAGTACTCGACCGGAAATGTGACGATGTCCTTGGGTTCACGATATTCCGAGTAATGCTTCCCGTTGGCATCAGCCCGCAAGCTCACGAAATAGTGGGTGAGCTTGAGTTCGTAGAACAACGAGTTGGACAGGGTGTGAGTGATCCCCACGCTGAAAAACTGATTGTCGTGGGTATAGGTGTTTGCTTCGTCCAAAATGTTCCCGTATTCGTACTGATACCCCGGGCTCGGGTCGACGTATTCAAGGTTCGTTTGGAGCGATTGCGAATTCTGGTTGATCGCAACGGAGTGGTTATAGGAGAAATTCACGCGGAACAGGGACGATGGGCGCCACGTCAGTTTCCCGAGCAACAGCCAGTTGTTCTCCTGCTTGGGGGCGAACCTGCTTCCATGGAAAGTCGACGAAATGAGCTGGCGTGCGGCTTTGTTCGTGTACCCGTCCGAGAATGCTCCAACGAGACTCGTAAAGAACGTAACCGACCCGAGGTCTTTGCTGATAAGAGGAAACAAAAGGCCGCTTATCGGTTCGGGTCCGCTCAGGGTAAACTCGTAGGATTCCGAGTTGAAACTGTTAAGGAACCCATTGGATGCGCCTGGTTTATCCGTCTTGTATACCAGCCCCCCGCGGTACCGTTCTCCCCCTTCTTTGAGCGACACGTTGACCACACCGGAAGTTGCCTGGCCATACTCTGCATTGTAGCCCCCGGTAATAACTTCAATTTCTTCAACCACATCGGCACTCAACTGGAGACCGAATCCCGTCCCTGCCAGAGGATCCTGGACTGACACTCCGTCCAGGAGGTACGCGTTCTCGTGAGAACGCCCCCCCCGGATGTGAACCTCGTTGTCGGTTTGCACCACACCCACCTGTTGCGTCACCACGTCTTTAACATCCACCACGGGGGTGGCTCGAAGATCCTCCGCTGTCACCGAACGGCGGCTTGATGTCTCATCGAGATTGAAGAGCGGCTTTTCTCCCACCACAACAACCTCCTGTCCAAGCGACAGAACCGTTTCAGCCAAATCCTGGTTGACAATTGTTTCCTGCCCGGCAATGACTTTGACATCCGTCCTCTGAACGGTCGTGTATCCAAGGATGGTGAATTCCAGCGTGTAACTTCCCGGAGCCATGTTGGCAATGACGTAATTGCCATCCAAGTCGGCTGCCGCGCCGTAATAGGTTCCCTTGATCTTGACGTTGACCAACGGAAGTCCCTCTTTGGTCCCCGCGTCCCTGATTGTTCCGCGAATCACCCCCCTCTCCTGCGACAGCGCGGGTGAACCCCAGACGATCATCAGGGTAATCGCCGTCAGGAGGAGACGCAAGTGAGTCATGTTATGGAATCCCGAATTCATCCTTGTATACCTTCCGGAGCAGGGCCGCCGCATTGTCGGGCGGGGTTCCAAACCTGTGAAGAATCAATGAGAGCATGACAAAGCTGGGTTGGTCCGCATCCTTAACACCCATAATCGGTTGACCGGCCCAACGCGGGGACGCCTGCATGCGATACAGCACCCTCGTGTTCACTTTGGGGATGACACCACGGGGAAAGGCGTAGATCGTGCCAAGATTGTCCCGTACCAGCGTCGGGTAAGCCGGATCAAACGACGTCTCGACGGTATCGCTGGCATTCAACCGGTTGGTGAAGAAGCTTGGCTCGACATTTTCGATGGGAGCAAAATCCACCAAGCTCCCCTGTCCGCTCACATTTTCCGGCAGACCTGCGCTGAACATCACCTTCCCTCCTGCTTTCACAAATTCAGGCAGACTGGATTGGGCGATCTCAAGGCTCGGCGAATTATCGGAATACCAGAAAATGTACTTGAAGAGCTTGATCGATTCCGTAAAAGTCGGGTTGATCAGCGGTGGCATATTGTCCCCGCGTTTGATCGCCGTTGCCCCCTTCTTGATATCCCAAACATCCCGGGATCCGAGCCTTCCCCCCATCAACGTATCGAACATCGTTTTATAAAAAGAGGTGGAAAAATCAGAGGGCAAATAATCGTCCACAATGAGAAAATCGCCTTTGGGATGCCGCACATACCATGTACGATTTTCATCCGGCATGCGGATCGTTGCACTGTAGGCGCCGGCAACATCCTTGGCCTTCAGGTAAAACACATGCAGGCCTTCCGGCAGGGACGCGGACCGATAGGTAATGGGATCGGCCGGAGTGATCGCTTTGTTGTGGAACAAGGTGACGCGATTGAAGGATCCGGGCAGGGTCTGCCAGGCACCCGCTGCCATGGTGTCGTCAACCGCAACATAGAACGAATCGATGGTACCGTTGCCATCAAAATCCGTCGCATTCCACTGAAATGTAGCGATCGGATAGGTGGTATCGGGGACGTTGGCGCTCAGGAGGAACGACACGACCGGCGGTGTATTTTGGATCGGGTAACGAAGCTTCGCTGGGGTCGGATCGACCAACCCGAGGTCTGTATACGGTTCCCCTTCGTCCCACCGGTTATTGGTATTTTGATCAACGTACGGTTCCGCGCCCCAGGGCCCGGCTGCATCGTAACGACCGTTGCCGCTATTATCGATCGCGGAGACAAAGAAGGAATAGGTCGTGTCCGTGGTATTCAACCGGAGAGCAAAGAGGCTGTCATTGCGGAGGGTGAAATGCCACGACAGGCTGTCGAAGGAAAACACGAATCCCACGACGAAACCGTCTTCGTCCGCTCCCCACCACCGAATATGTTGCTGGCTGCTCGTACGGCGGAGCAAAACGTCGGGCTGGAGAGAAAGATACGTTTCGGGTGTCTTGTTTTCAAGGGGCTCATTGACGAATCGTTCGGAACACCCCTGCCAAAACACCAGGAACGCGAACGTCAGTATCGGGAACCGGGTCAATAGGCGCATGCGAATTATAACGGGAAGGAGAGCGCAGGTGCCTCTCCTTCCCGCAAACGGATCGTGATTACTTCAAGAGCACCATTTTTTTGGCGGTCATGAAATCACTCACCCTGAGTTGATAGATATACACACCGGTGGAAAGCCGCGACGCATCGAACGTCGCCACAAACGTTCCCGCCATTTGGTCTGCATTGACGACCGATGCGACTTCCTGGCCAAGGACATTGAACACCTTTAGGGTGACCCTGCCGGGAACCGGGATGGAATACCGGATCGTCGTACTGGGATTGAAGGGATTCGGATAATTCTGGCTCAGCTCAAAATGACCGGGGACGAGATCAACGGTTTCGACGCTTGTGACCGTCCCGAAGTCGTCATCCTTGCGCGGCTCGAGTTTGTAGAAGCTGAACGAATAGTCAAGGATTCCGCGTAGGAATGACAACCGTGCCCTGTAGGGAATGAGAATGGCATTGGAAGGCTTCGCCGTATAGGAGGCTGACGTGTCGGCGTAATATCTGTTGACTCCATTGTCATCCACCCTCAATCCGAACGTTGTGGTGGCGCTGCTGCCGATGAAGAACTCGCCAAAATTACTCCCCGAACCGTTGTTGGGATTATCGGCGTTCCTTCCAACGATATACGGGTTGTTGATGTTTACCAGCACACCCTCCCACTGTTCGAACGTGGCGTTGCCGTCGACCGGAGGATTACTTAAGGAATAACTGACCGATCCGGATCCCGATATGGAGACTGTGGTTGGTCCGGGAACAGTTTTATTCCTCGCATGGACGGTCTTCGAGAGAACCTGGATTTCCGTCTTAGAGAAGTTCTCCCGCAGGATCCCGGTGACCGTAACACTGTCTCCGCGGGCCAATGTATCAGCACGCACGCCGGCACCATTCCCATAGATCGCCACTCCCTTCCACGCACCTGCCGATTCGGCGATATAGAGCCGGGGATTTGAAACTGTTTCCTTGAGATCAGTCGTGTCGGCCGTGACAACGCCCGAGACCGTGACCGTGTCGCCAACGAAACCCGGTCTTCCGTTGACGTACGGAGTATATTGAAGGTCATACACTGTCAGACCGCTGTTGCGGACCCGATAGAAATAGGGTACGGTCGCGTCGGGGAATGTCCCGGTGGATCCTTCAGAACCGTACGCTTCGGCGTAATAGCTGACGAGACTGTTATTTGCCTGTGCCGGGATCTGAGCGCGATACAGGGAGTCTCCAACCGCCAGCGTGAGCTTCAACCGCGTGAAGGTTCCGCTGTCCACCTTGTAGTACAGGGCTGCGCTGTCGATCGTCGCGCCGGTATTGAGGTTCGATGCTTTGAACGTCACGCTCACGGAGCTGCTGGAAAGAGGAAGCCCTGGTGAGCGCGTGAGCCCGGTGATGCTCGGTGCAAACTTGTCAATAACCATGTCGCCCGCGTAGGTGGACCCATTCAACTGACCCGGTCCCGGGTACAGCGGCATGATCGTGTAGTCGCCCGCTGTTCCAGTCCTCGCCTGTGGAATGATGATCCCGCGGATATAGCTGAGCTTGGTACCAACGGGGGGCGCCGTATAGCGCGAATTGGAATAACGATGTCCACGGAGCGTATAGTATCCTGAGCCGTCATACATCTGCATCTGGTTCCCCGCGGCATCGACGAACGTGAATCTTCCCGAGGAAAGGTCGACCGAATTGACCGTGACATTCCGAATGACTACGTACATCCCCTCGTATTTTTCCCCCCGCGACGGGCGAGGTTGCGTACCGACGGCAAAGCTATCCACGGCAAGCTCAAGGGGGGCGGGGCGTGAACCGCTCTTGACAATCTCCACGGCCACCGGGCTCGTGAATGCCGGCGCCGAGGTCGAATAGATATACATCTCCGTGAGGCTGTTGGGCTGGTTACCGAATTCCAATGCACGCCCCACAATCGTGATAACGTCGCCGGTATCGATTGCCGTAATTTGAGTTGTTTGAGCGGCATCGGAGGTGTCGTTTGTTAGGACGTTCAATCCCGCATAAATCGCCCCCGTCGTCGTGTCCTGGATGAAGATATTGTACCGGGCGAGCGTATAGGTGAGAATTCTGGGCTTTACCAGGACGACCCCCGTTACGCGAACCGTGTCGTTGTCCCGGACGAATTGTGTATCATCCAGAAGTGTCGACGCAGCACTTTGCTGTTGGTCCATTTTGACCAAGGAATCGATCGGCACGATATTGAGTTGGGGGATAGTGACATTTTTCTGCGCGGAGGCAAGAGAAACGATGCCTGCCAGGCAGAAAACGGTTAACAGTAGATGTGTTCTCATACAAACTCCTTTCTGGAGGTGGTGAGTGTGAATAGTGATGTCACATCAAAAGACTTGAATTGCTATTTGATGACCAAAAATTTTCCCCGTTGAATATCACCGGTCTCCCTGTTTTGGACGGTGAAGAGATATAATCCGGTAGCGATCGCCTGGTCGTTCTGCGTGATGAGGTCCCACGCATGCTCGCCCCCGGCGAACTGTTGCGATCCGTCTGAAAACCGCTGGAACCAATTGATGTCGCTTCCATTATAACCTGCAGCTTCATGCTCGAATTGGTCGATAACGTCGCCGGCGAGAGTGTAGATGCGGATCTCGGCGCGCGGTGGAAGATTATAGAAGTACAGCTTTCGATCGCGTTCTCCGAAACCATCCCAATACGCACGTGCATAATAGGGATTGGGGTACACGCCGACGTTCACCCCGGGTTGTTCCGCGGGAGGAGTTCCGGGCAAAACCCGGCGAAGAGTTTGAATCCGGCTGCTCTCCAAACTTTGGAGACCCGTGTTGGAGTCGCCGGAGTCGAAGGCGGTTACGGCAAAGCCGTATTGAAATCCGTTCAATAACCCCTTCACGGAAAATTTGTACCAGTACCGTGTCGTGTCCGGAGGAAACGTCATCGGTGCTGCAAGCCGAACGGAACCGAATCCGGTATTGTAGCCGATTTGCCCCACCGGCGAGTCAAATTCACCGAGGACATTCAGGTTCCCAAGCAGATCCTGGGAAACTGTGAGGTCGGCGCCCGTTCTTGTTCCGTAAACACGGTACCCTTCGAAATCCTTTTCATTGGAAATGGGGTCGACCGATGCCTCAGAAGACCGGTCCCAGTAAACGTCTACCCGTTTATCTCCCGGCAAGACTTTAACTCGCGGCGGTGTTGGGGGGGATGGGAGAAAATAGCGCTTTGGTTTTGCGTTGTCCGTCCAAACCTCGTCGCCATCCTCCACTCCGTTCCCGTTCCGGTCTTCACCGTTGTAGGTGCGCTGCGCCCAGTCGGACGCCTGATAGAGGTACACTTTCTGCGCGGGAGAATCATCCGTTGTCGGCGTTGAAGATTTCTTCTTCGCAGCGATCAGAGCGAACACAACATTGACCGAATCGCCGCCGGCAATCCTGCTGAACGGCCCGACAGTCACCATGGACATGAAATTACTCGGCTTGGGAATCCCGGCGATCTGGGCGGGTGCAAGTCCCAAGGCCATCTTGTCATATTTGGCAACATCCGTTGGGGGAGAGAAATATGTGGGATCCGAGGTATTCCGGAATTGCCAGGCCTGGTATCCCGTAGAGTTTTTAAACGGTGTGGAGCCGAGGAACTTCATCGCCGCGTAGTTGTCCGCAAGGCCGACGTCGCCGTTGTAATCGTAGGCATAGGCCATGTTCAGGGTATCGATATAGCCCAACCCTCCCTTGTCATAGAACGGTGCCCCAACGGTCGGCGGAGTGACATTCGTATTGCGGACCACCAGGTCAGCCCAGAGTGAAACGTGCACGCTGTCCAGCGGGAATGAGTTCAGGTTTTTGATCCAGTAGTTGAAAATCACAAAATTGTCGGCGAACGAGAAATTGAAAGCGTACGTCTCCAGATGAACATTGATATTGAGGGGATTGTGATTCGGGATCGGCTCGTTGTTTTGATTGGGGTTGGTCGTATTCACATCGGTGAAATCCGCAATGAAATCCTGGTGACTGATCGCATCGGGAGCATAGAATCGGTTGTCGGCAAGCGACGAGCGTTCGATCACACGGGAATCCACCCCGGTGGTGAACTCGAACCCTTCGGACACACTCCGGAGGGAAGGTACATCGACGGCGCCGGTGGTGACGCGAATGCCATTCGGCGTCACCCCCCCCACCCACAATCCGCCGACGAAACAATGTTCGATTCCCGATCCGCGGGGATATTGCATGGAAGGCTGTTGCGGCCAGAGGCGAAATCCGTGACCGAACACGCCGTAATTGGAAATCGTGATGGAAATGTTACCGACATTGGTGAATTTCGAGTTGTCGTCGCCCGCACTCTTGGAGACGGAATGACGTTCCTGGGCCATAGCGATGAAAGAGAAGAAGAGTATCCCGATACGTAGTCCACGCAGGCGCATCAATGGGTGTGTTCTGAAAAAAAGAAGGAGAAAAACGCCGGGAAAAAGTACCGGTCAATATATATACTTTTGGGAGAGAAGCAACGAGGACCTGTAACTTTTTTGTTACGCCTGTGTAAATTTCCGTGATGGAACACAAATGAACCTTGCGATATTTCCGGAAGGACCCCTTCCGGAAATGGGTCGATCACTTCATTATTGCTGGAAAACCTGCCGGGGCTTCCCCAAGGGCGCGCCAGGAGCGAGTTTGGAACATTTTTTTAGACCGACCTGGTTTGCGGGGAGATTGCTCACTCACGGAATTCCATGGACCCTTGACGAATCAACCCGATCTTACGACAGCGGATTCCCGGGGGGCGTTCCGGTATCCGACCACTGCCAGAGTTCCCCCTTTTTTTAATCTGTCGCCATGTTTTATAGATAACGCTGTACCGCTGTTGTTCGGAATGAAGAAAGGCCGGTTATTGTTTTTACGGGATCGCCTCGAATCGGAGTGTCCCGATTGGATACCTTCTCCAATCCCGGTAATCAAAATGCCACCATTCCCATTCGTACACGTCGAACCCCTCCGCTTCCATAGCCGAGCGCAGCACCTCCCGATGCCATCGTTGAAGCGAGGTGCCCCCGGGATATTCGGGAAAGGCACGGTCGGAAAATTCATCGTAGCCGCTGACCATCTCGACCGGCTTCCCGATCTTGAGATCATACAAGGTCAAGTCTACTGCACAACCCCGGTTATGGCGTGATCCCTTTAACGGATCAGCCACAAACACTCTCTTCTCCTCCGGCGTTGCATCCCAGAACATTTTCGTGACAAACCATGGTCGATACCCGTCATGGATCATCAATCCGTACCCAAGGTCCTTCAGTTTCCGGTGCGCACGGACCAGTGCTTCCGCCGCGGGGCGTTGCAGGAACGCTTTTGCTTCGGAATAGAACACGGAATTCATGAAATTATTCTTTGACGCATAGCGGATGTCGAGCTTGATCGTCGAATCAAGGGATGAGAGGCTGACCAGGTCCGATTTGTAGAATTCCCCCTCTTCCCGTGGTGGTTGTGCCGCCAGGGCTTCCGTTCTCAAAGCTTCGATCGGCTTGAGGGGCCGGATCTTGAACGTTCCTCCCTCCTCGCCGTCGATTTTTCTGCGTTGAAAAAGAACACCCGCCGCTTCAACCCCGATGATCTTCCCGTTCTTTTCTCTGCGGAAGCGAAGTCTTTCCCCGGGGTATAACCCATACTCCGGGAACTCATACTCGTCCCGCTTGATTTCCCGGAGGGGATAGAGATCGAACCACTCTATCAGGCACATGAGTTTTCCGTCCTTTTCGAGGATGTACAGGATATTATGATCCCAACCATATTCTCCGAGAAGTCCCTTCCAGCGATCGGGAACCGGTTGCGGTTTCCGCTCCTCCGTTCTGATCAGGGTATCCCGATCCACGACCAGGGCATCGGGAGAGATCATCAGGAATTGCATCCCCACACTCAATCGGTCATCGGTCACAAGCAGGGAACCGGAAAGTTTGAGTTTTAGACCTGTCCGCGAACCTGTCGCCGCGACAAGGGTTCCATTCCGATTGATGAGGCGGACGCTTTTTGCTCCTTTGGTGTACAGCCCCGCCAGACGGGGAACGTCTGCCGGATGAATGGGAAATGTCGGCTGAATGACCGGCCGGGCTTCTCCTTCCCTGTACGCAAGCATGAAGTGAAATGCATAGTCTGCCATCCTCGTGAGCACCGCGTTGACGACATCGACGGAGGCCATAAGAACAATGCCGAGTTTCTCCTCCGGGAGAGCCGCGAGCTCTGTACTGAATCCGTAGACTGCTCCCCCATGGCCAACCCGCAGGTATCCCTCGAAATCGGAAATGGCAAAACCGAGTCCGAATCCCGATCGCCGTTCCACCGGAACAAACTGCGGCACCCACATCTGTGCAAGAGTCTGCGGTTTCAGAACACGGCCCTTCTCTCCTTCGCCGCCATTGAACAGTGCGGCGAGAAATTTTCCCAAGTCGATGACGTTGGAAGTCAAATTCCCGGCCGGCCCCGTTCCCAGTTGAAATGTCGGAGCGGGAAAGGTACGACCGTCAACGGTCCACATCGTCCCCCGGGCAAGTTGTTCGCGGACCCGCCCCGTCTGCGCAAACGAACTTGACCCCATGCCTATGCGGTCAAGGACGGCGTCCTGAATGTACGCTTCAAATGGCACGCCTTTCATCCTCTCCAGCACGGCACCAACTGTTGCAACGCCCGCGTTGGAGTACTTGGTGCGTGTTCCCGGCTCGTAGACGAGCGCTGCGCCGTTCAGGCTTTCAATCGTGGCCGCCAGCGACGGTTCGTTGGGATCGAAGTAGTGACCCACCGGAGACTCCCTGACCAATCCCGACCGGTGTGACATCAGTTGCCGGAGCGTGATGGGTTTCCGGAACGGATTGCGGGGCTGAAACGACGGAAGGTAACGCGTGATTGGCGCATCGAGATCGATCTCACCACGCTCGACAAGTTGCATGATGCCGATGTCGGTAAAGAGCTTGGAGACGGAGCCGGCGCGGTAGAGGGTTTCATAGGTGGCAGGGATCTTTTTCTCCGGGTCGGCAAAGCCGAACCCTTCCGCCCAGATGATGGTCTGGTCTTCAACCAACGCAACGGAGAGTGCCGGTATGTTCTTATCCTGCATCTCTTGCTGGATAAACTCCCGCAGGATCGTGATGACGGGCCGGTAGTCCCCTCCCCGTTCCTGCCCATGCAAAAGCCCGGGGACGGAAAGGGACAATACCATCCACGCAGACAGAACTCCCGTGCACCATCGTTGCATATCGTTTCTCCTTGAGTGCTAAAAAGCGAGAATGCTCTTCATTCTCGACAAGAGTGGCTGAATCTCCCGGTCCCAGTATTGCCAACTATGTCCGCCGGGTGTTTCATGGTATTCGTAGTGAGCCCCGGAGGCACGGAGCTGATCGGTCAAAGCCCTGTGAGCAGGGAGGAAATCACGAAACCCGTCGCTGGTCCCGATAACAAAGTAGAAGAACGGAAGTGAGTCCCGGACAACTTCCTGAGCAAGAAGCATGACGTCGTGCCGGTTCTGGAAATCGACATCCCGTTCACCGAACGCCCGTCGGAGGCTCGGCAGCAGATTTCGCCCCGGGGTACGGAGGGTATCGGCCATGGCGCGCGGGTAGCTCAGCGCCCCGCTCAACGATCCGACAAACCGGAACCGGGTTGGATGCTTCAGAGCAAGCATGATCGCGCCGTACCCTCCCATCGAAAGGCCGGCGATTCCCTGTTTCGCCGTATCAACCGAGTATCGTTGTTGGATGTGCCGGGGAAGATCCTTCATCACATAGTCCTCAAACCGGTCTTGTTCCACGGTGGCGGAGTTGACATACCATGAGTTCTCCGCATCCGGCATCACGACAATCAACCGAAGTTTGCCGACATACGTCCCGAGTTTTGTCAACGATGCCCAGTTGGTATGATCACCACTGTACCCATGGAGCAGGTACAGCACCGGGTAGCGAACGCGCGGGTTGTACGGCTCGGGGAGAAGAACAGAAACACTTTTAATTCTGCCGAGACTGGGTGCGTAGAAACTGTCCACGCGGACAGAAGACTGCGACCAGCCTGGTTGGGTTCCAAAGAACAAAGCCGCAAGGGACAGGCCGATAGGGAACAATAATTTACTGGAGAGGCGCATACGGATCCTGTTCAATGGAGGGGTCACAACATACCGCTTCGCTTTCGTAAAACCCATTCCGCCGCAAAAAACGCGACCACGAGGGCAAGCATCCAGCTTTTGTTCCAAAGTTCAATCTCGCTTGATCGCACCACCTCCCTCGGCCGGAAACCCGGCAGCGCGGCAATATCATCGGCGAGAGTCTCGATGGCCGATGCCTCATAGTACCTTCCTCCTGTCCGCGTCGCAAGTTGCCGGAGGAGCAGGGAATTCATCCGCGTATTCTGAAACTCGACGTTCAACCCGCCAACGGAAAAGGTTCCGCGCTCCTCCCCGAGCATCCTTCCCCCTGCGCTCACAACTGCCGAAAATGAGTAGTCCCCTTCCTCCAATTGCTCGATGGCTCCCTCAAACCGACCGCTCCCCAACGGGTTAAGCGAGAACTGGCTCACGGTACCACCACGGGTGACCCTTACCTGAATCTCTGCATCCTCGATGGGGGTGTACGTCGGGTCGTAGACCTGTCCCGTGAATTCGACCGGCTCCTGACTCTCAAACAATTGCTTGACTGCTTGAACCCTGACGGGCCGGTCATCCTCCCGCGTCGTCAGCCAGCGAACAGTAGTACTGAGAAATTCCTCGACAAGGGTTTGTGCGCCGGGAATCGTACCGGCAAGCAACGACCATCGCCAGACACCATACCCGAGAAGCGCCACGGTTTTTCGCCGGTTGACATTCCGGGTCACTAGGAGAGGGTCGTTGGTGGTTACCGATTGAATCCTCGTTAGTCCCAGAACATCCGATTCGGGTTTCGCCCTGAAGCCCGCACCGCTCACGAACAGCGGTGGAAGTTGCGCCCACAGTTCCATGGGGGCTGTCGTTTTCACAAGGACATTATTGCGGGCCATCTCCGGAATCAACAAGAAGACTTGCTGCTCACCGGAGTGTGGGCGTTGGATGGTGAAAGGAAGAACCTGATCCATCCCTCGCAATTTCTCAAGATCAACGGTTCTGCTCATGACAAGGAAAAGACCCTTCCCCGCCGCGACACCGGATGTCAGTGCAGAGAGGACCGCCTGCGAGCTGGTCGCTCCGGGAAAGCCAATCGCCACGATGCAGTCCGTTTCCACGAACGTATTCGGCGTGACCGGTCCTTCATAGAACCCTCCGTCCTTCCGCTCGACAAACGTTCGCACTTCGATATTCCCATCCTGTTCGAGTGCGCGTCGAATGAACGCAACGTCGGGACCGGGAGCGCCGGCGATGAGGGTCACCTTCATTTTGCTTTTGAGAACTTTCGTAAAAAACAGGGACCGGTTGTTCTGGGTCGAAACTTCCCCGGGAAGCCGGGAAACCTCAACGGTCAACCGCTGGGTCCCCTCCTCCCCGGCAATAAAGCTCATCGCGACGGCGTATTCCCGGGTCCCCGGTTGGAGGGTCAATGTTCGCCGGTCGAGAACACCCGAGGCATCCCGCAGGAGAACCTCAACCTGTTCATTCGTATAGCCGGAGCTTGAGATCGTCACGTTCACCGGTACTCGGTTCCCGGCATACGTGATCGTGTTGGTGACAACCCGCCGTACGAGCACATCCTGTTGATCGCTTGTATCGCCGATGCCGATCGTGAAGATCGGGATGCCGATCTCTTCGGCTTCGAACAGGGGACTGGAGCCCGTCGTCGTATTGCCGTCGCTGACAAGAAGGACCGATTGAACGTTCCCCTTGACAGCCTCCTCCTTTGCGCGTCTCAAGGCCTGACCGATATCCGTACCCTCTCCGGCAAACGTCAGGGAATCCGGATGGCCTGCCGGCAGGAATCGTGTGCGGGTGTCGAAGATACCGTATTGCACATGCCCAAGGCGATCCAGGCGTTGAACAACGGAAGATTGAAGCACTTCCCTCATCGCCGCACGACGGTCGCCGGCCTTGTCGCTGATCGTCAAGCTCTTTGAATTATCGGTGAGGAGTATAATGGCAGGAGGATCCGTTGTGCGATGGAGCAGGGAAAGAAGCGGCTCGCCGATGAGGAGGAGGATGAAAAACAACCCAAGCCCACGGAGGATGATGAGCGCTGCTTTGAGGTTGCGGGGGATCGGGGGAACAGTGAACCGATAGAGAAACCATGCGAGCAAGAGAGTGGCCACACCGCCACCAACAACCAACAGGATATCGATCGATGTGGTGAAATGAATTTCGGGCATGGGGAAGTTCCGGAAGAGACCCCGGCGTCAGAAGAACCCCGAGGGCATATCGATGATGGCTATTTCAAGTAGAGCATCTTGCCGGTCAGCACGGAACCCGGTGTGGTGAGACGATAGAGGTAAAGACCGGTTGCAACTTGCGCGCCGGCATCATTCCGGCCGTCGTTCCAAACAATGCGATTTTGCCCCGGCCGGCTTACGCCGGTAAACAAGGTCCGCACCTTCTGGCCAAGAGCATTAAACACCACAAGCTCCACCGGATGAACACCCGGAGCGCCGAAAACGATGGAAGTCCCGGCATTAAAGGGATTGGGATAGTTGTTATACAAAACAAACCGATCCGGGACCGTTGTGAAAACGAGTCCCACGGCTTCCAAGGCATTCAGCAAACCCGATCCGGTGAAATTGTTCGGAATGGGTGTCTCGAGAGGGCTGGCGGTGGAAATCATCCGTGCCCGGACTTCCAAGGGAGTCAATTCGGGATGAGCGGAAAGAATCAGCGCGGCAACGCCGGCCGCGAGAGGGGTGGAGAAGGATGTTCCGTTCGCAAACGTATAACCTCCTTCACCATACATCGCGTAGACGCCGACACCCTGGGCAACGACTTCGGGTTTAATCCGACCGTCGGCTGTTGGACCGGTGGAACTGAAACCGGCCTTTCCTCCGTCGGACAACGTGGCACCGACCGAAACAATGCTGTCCGCGTCCGAAGGCGCAATGAGTGTACCGGTCTCCCGCGTTTGCGCGTTGCGGTACGTCCCTTCGTTCCCCATCGCCGTGACGTGGAGGACCCCTTTGCGTGCAAGGATACGCGCGGCTTTTGTCGTTGTCGCTGTCGCCCCATCCAGATCACTGTAGGAATACCAATCGATGTAGCCGAGGGAACTGGAGACAATATCCGCTCCATTCCGTTCCAGCCATTCGAGCCCTTCGATGTAGAGATCCTCTTCAACTTGAATTTCCACGCTGTCGATTTCCGTCTTGGCCAGAAGGAACGATGCACCGTACGCCGCCCCAATCAATTTCCCCTCCTCATAGCCCCCCACCACGGAAAGCGTGCCGGCACCATGGTTTCCCTGTCCTGAGTATTCCCCCGGTGCGCGCATGGTATTGTTGTCCCTCTGGATAAAGTCATACTCCGCCAGCACACTGATATTCCGCAACGCGGGGTGGACCCGGTGCTCGTTGAACCCATCATCGATCATTCCGATGACAACATCCTGACCCGTGATCCCTTTCGCATGGACATCCACCACTTTAATGCCGTTCAATTGAACGAAAGAAGAGCCATACTCCGGGACGGCTGTCCCGCCGAGTTTGTGAAGAGTATTGAAGGGACCAACGGGAGAGATTTCCGGTTGATGTTTCCTGAACACCGCGACCGGTTTGATGGAGGCAACCCAGGGGAGGGTTTGAATGGTTGGGAGATGCCGGGGACTGATTTCGACGGAGACGGCATTGAACCAGCGTGAGACCGATCGAATACGGGCACCTTGTGCACGAAGAAGCTGAAGGTACCGGTCTGCAACCGGCAGGTCTCGTTCATCAAGGAGCCGATCCTGCGGCAGCACTTTTGCTCTTCGCCGGAGTGCATGGTCGCTAATTCCCAGTTCGCGGGCGAAGGAATGGGTTTGGAGTAGCACGGCATCATCGCCACGATCCCGCAGAGCAACCCAGAATCGCTGCGACTGCGCAACGCTCTCTCCCACCGCACCCAGGAAGAACCAACAAATAAGAACAAGGGGGACGATAGGAACGGCCTTCATCGTCCTCGGTTGCGTCATGTTCATCGTTCGTTGTTCCACGTCCAGGCTCCCCTGCGGACGCCTTCAATCCGCGTCGGTCAAAAGCTTGTCGATAATCTGTACTGTCGATACCCCTTCCGCTTCGGCATTAAAACTTGTGACGAGGCGATGGCGCAGCACGGGGCCGGCCAGGGCTTTCACATCATCGATATCGGGAGTATGCCTCCCGTTCAGGATCGCCCGGGTTTTGGCGCCAAGAATGAGGTATTGTGAAGCACGCGGGCCTGCACCCCAGCGGATCCAATTTTTGATAAACGCTGGCGCTTCGGGGGATTGGGGGCGGGTTTTATCGACCAGGGTGACGGCAAATTGAATCACGTTATCAGCCACAGGAACACGTCGCACCAGCTCCTGGAAGGCAACAATTTCACCAGCATTCAAAACCTGCCGCAGGTCGGGTTGATAGGGACTTGTTGTCGCCTTGACGATGGCAACCTCCTCCTCGAACGACGGATAGTCAAGCCAGAGGTTGAACATGAACCGGTCGAGTTGTGCCTCCGGGAGTGGGTAGGTCCCTTCCTGCTCGATCGGGTTCTGGGTCGCAAGGACGAAGAACGGCTCTTCCAGCGTGTAGGTGTGTCCGGCCGCGGTGACATGGTGTTCCTGCATGGATTCCAGCAGCGCGGCCTGTGTTTTGGGAGGAGTGCGGTTGATCTCGTCCGCGAGGATGATGTTGGCGAACACCGGGCCGTGGACAAATTTGAACGATTTTCCTCCGGTGGAAACGTTCTCCTCGATGATCTCCGTTCCCGTGATATCGCTCGGCATCAGGTCCGGCGTAAACTGGATGCGGCTGAATTTGAGATCGAGCGCTTCCGAAAGCGTTTTAATCAAAAGTGTCTTGGCAAGCCCCGGCACTCCAACCAGCAGGCAATGCCCCTTCGCCAGCAATGCGATCAGAAGGTGTTCCACAACCTGGTCCTGACCGACGATCACCTTGGCAATTTCGGCGCGAATGTTTTTATAGCCCTGCGCGAGCGCGCGAACCGCCTCTAAGTCATTCGTCTGTTGTGCCACGTGCGCCTTCCTGCTGTCCTGGAATCGTTACCTGCAAGTGTTTCTCTTCCCGTTGTTTGTCATCCCCGGTCTTACAGGGGACGGGGAGTCTTACAGCCGGATCTCCCAATAGATCGATCTCTTTAATTCCTCCACCCATTCCGCGTTCAACCGGTTTTTCTTAACGAACAGGGCCATCTGTTCGACGCGTTTGTAATCATCCTGCAAGTTCATGGCATGGGCCGGCACCCGCCGGCGGACATATACAATCTGGTAACCGTAAGAGGCACGAACGGGGACGCGGTGCGCCTCAGTGATTTCCCCCTCCTTCAGGTTCCTGACAACACTGGCAAACGCCTCTTCAAGCTGGTCTGCAGCAATGCGACCAAGGTCGCCGCCGACCGATTTTGTTTCCTCATCTTCCGAGTACTTTCGTGCAAGCTCGGCAAAGGATTCCCCCTTCAGCACCCGTTCCCGCAGTGTCCGGAGTTGTTGGACCGCCGCTGAGTCGCTTTCCGGTCCCTGCTGGATGCGCAGGAGAATGTGCCGTGAATGCACCGTTTCTCCCCTTCGCTCGATCAATTGGACGATATGATACCCGAATTCGGTTTTGAAGACATTGGAGATTTCCTTCTCCTTCAGAGAAAAGACCGCCTCCTCAAACTCAGGCACGAACACAACGCCCCGTTTTGCCCACCCGAGATCGCCTCCGCCCGGCGCGCTTCCGTCCTGAGAATATCGCTTTGCAAAATCCCCAAAATCACCCCCGGCGACAATGCTGTCGCGAATCGCGGCCAGCCGTTGGCGCGTCAGTTCTTCATGAGTGGTGTCAGGCCTCGGCTTCACAAAGATATGGCTGAGTTCCAATTCCTCCGGGACGGACGGCAGGCTGTCCTTGTAGGCTTCATAGAATTCCTCGACTTCCCTCCGGGTGACCTGCATGGATGCTTCCCGCTGCTGGCGGATACGCTGGATGAGCAATTGCTTTCGCATTTCGGGGCGGTATTCCCGCTTCAGACGGCTGACCGATTTTCCGTAGAGTTCCTCGACGCGCTGTTCGGAGCCTGCCTGTCGAATGATGTTCTGAAACTGTTGTTCCAGGGTGCGCGTCACTTCCTCTTCAGTCACCGAGACGCTGTCTAAAATCGCCTGTGCGAGGATCAGTTTCTCCGAAACCATCGATTCCAAAACCTGTTTCTTCAATTGCGGGTCGTTGGCATTGAGCCGATTTTGCATCGCGATCATAGTCAACCGCTCTGCCACATCGCTCTCCGTGATGATCTCCTTGTCGACCACCGCGGCAACTTTATCGATCAGCACCTGAGCATACGTTCCCTGGACGCCTGCGAGCACGACAACCATGAAACCGGCAACAACGACTCTGCAAATCATACGTCACTCCTCTTCCATAACGCTAACTGGTGGAATCATCATCGACCGATTGAACTAATATTTCAACAGCATGCCTGGCCCGAAGGTTCTCGATCAACGTGGTTAACAAGCGCTGGCGCCGTTCCATGGCCAGCCGGCCGCGGATCTCCCGCTCCACGTACGCGAGGTCGGCCGTTTGTCCCTGGCGGCTCAGTTTCCACGGGATCAGGATATAAAAACCGTCGTTCGTCTGGATGGGAAACGACGGCCCAACTCTTGTCCCTGCCGCAGCAACACGCCAGAGTTCAACGGGGAATAATGTATTTTGCGTATGGTACATTGAATCGACCCGGGCCACGACAAGGTCAGACGCTTGCGGGTCCGCAAGAGTTGCCTGCAATGCTTCACTCCAGGGGGTTCCTCGCAGGACAGCCGTGCGGAACGAATTTGCCGCATCGCGGTCGGAAAACAAAACAAAGCTCACGAGCGCAAGGTCGGTGGGAAGAGCGAATTCAGGTTGATGCTTATCGTAGTACGCCTGAATTTCTTCCGGAGGGCTTTCCAGCGTCTTCTCATTGTAGATTTCTTCTTCCAGCAACGCGTTAATCGCCAATTGCCGCTTTACCTCTTCCAGCCGGGTTGTGACCCGTTGGTCCCGGTCTAACCCGCGGCGCACTGCTTCGTCGAACAGGATTTCGTTGTTGATCCAGCGACGGATGTATTCCTGTAATTGCGCGTCGGAGATGCCGTGTGTGGAATCCAGTTGTGCACGGACCGATTCAAGCGTCAACGTCCGGTTGTCGATGCGGGCAACCGGTGTCTGCGGCGGTTCCGCATCCCGGCACCCACCGGCAACCGACACGATGAACAGGAGCAGGATGGCGTCAGTGGGCCGCACTACGTTTCCTCGTAAACGCCTCCCGCAGGATCTCCTTCCGCAGCACCACTCCGTATTTCGCTTTCAGAGATTCGACCCATTCTGTCTCGCGTTGCTTGGACGCTTGCTCCTGGTAGCCTCCGGTCAGTTCGGGCAGGGCTTCTTCGAACGTCTTGATGCGGGCGCTGTCTTTGGCGATCACCTGAATGATCGACCAGCCATCGGGATGATCAAACGGCGGAGGGATGGAATCGGGGGGAAGGATCGCCGCATAGCGTGCGACCAGGTTGGCCTCGTACGGAACAAAATCCCACAAGCCCTGTTTCTCCTTGAAACCGGAGCGCGTCGTGTACCGCTCGGCTACCTCGCGGAAATCCTTTCCTTGTTGGAGTTCTTTGTAGGCGGCTTTGATCAGGCTGTCCGACTCCGTAAAGATCTCCAGAAATTTCACGCGGTTGGGGAAACGATAGTTTCCCTTGATCGTCTCGTAGTAAGCTCTCATCGCTGCTTCGTCATCCGGGATCTTTTTCCAAACCTCGTCCTGTTCGATGCGGTACAGCAAAATGCCGTCCCGGTATTCGTCCATGAGTTTCGCGAACGTTGGGTGGCGATCCGGAACTTTTTCCGCGTGATGCCGGAGGATCTTCACTTCCACCATTCGCTGGACCATCTCCTCCACGTGAGAAACCGAAAGGAGGGTAGCGCTGAACTCCTGCGATGTGACGGCAAATTCCACAAAATCACCCACCGTAAACGTTTTTCCCGCGAACGCCAAAAGCATTTGTGTTTTCATGGCGGCGGAAACCTTCTCGCTCCAAGCTGAATCGGAGAAAGTCTTCGTGCTGTCGAAGGAGTGGGTTAATTGGTATAAAACGGGGACATCGAAGGTGAACTCGTACTGTTTCTTGAGCCCATGGAGATACCCTTGATAATCGGCAGGGTACTTCATTTGCTGGTACTGTTGCCGCAACTCCTTCTCCAATTCCTGATACGTTCCAAGTCCCTTGAATTCCACCACTTTAAAAATATGATACCCGTACGATTGCCGGTACGGTTCCGTTATGGCGCCGGCCCCCATCGCATAAAATTGGTCCCCTATTTCCTTGGGCAAGGCCTGACGGTCGTAGGTGCCGAGATCGCCCCCAAGCGGGCCGGCTCGTTGATCATCGTTGTACAAACGGGATGCCTCGGCGAAATCCATTCCATCCTTGAGCTTCCGGTGGATCGCCCAGATCGAATCCCGTACGGCAAGCGAATCCTCCCCTGTTGCGGAGAATCGTTTCAGGATATGCGAAACCCGCACCGCCCCCCGGTACGGTTGTCGGTCGGTGACCTTCATGACGTGGTAGCCGAAGTCCGTTCGAACCGGAAGTCGCGAATATTCCCCCACCTTCAAGGCGAAGCAAGCATCTTCGAACGGCGGGACCATCTGTCCCACCCCGAAATATCCAAGGTCCCCCTTGTTGAAGGAGACGCTTTGATCTTCCGAATAACTGACGGCCAGCGTATCGAATCCAACCGTTGGTACGAGGGAAATAACTTTCATTGCTTTCTGGTAGGCCTCGAGTGTATCCGAGGGACCGGCCTCTTTCGACAGGCGGATCAGGATGTGACTGGCGCGGATCTCTTCCTTCTTTCTTTCGTACATCTCCTTGAGTCGCGGCTCCACCAGCTCCTTCTCGAGCATGTAGGAGGTAGCAACCGAGATCCTGTAACCTTCCAGCTCTTCCCGGATCGCTTCGTCGTCCAGCAATCCGCGGCTGTACGCTTCTTTCACCTTCAGCTTGAATTTGACGAGGAGATCGAGAAACCGTTCCCGTTCTTCCAGGGAGGAAGTGGAGGATTTGTCCCATCCCCCGTTGTTCTTGGCAAAGGAATCCTCAAATTCCTCCAGCGTCAAAACGTCTTCACCAATGGTCCCCAGCGGGGTACCGGATCTTGTATTGGATCCGGTCGCTGCACATCCGGTCATCCAGAGAATCAGGGCAATAAAGGGAAAGAGGAGAGAGAATCGCACTGTCATCACATTACCTCAAAATTCTTCATGAAAAGGCGGAAAAGTTGTGTGAAAGCGTTCAAAAGTAACCATTTTTGGCTCGGCACGCAAGAGAATAAGCTCCCCCATGAGCGAGGAAGATTGCAGTAGCTCTGTGTGAATGAAAAGACAACTGAGGAGTTTGCTAGAGGAATGAGGGAGAGACCCTCATGCGGTTTTGTTCTTTACTCGGGACGTGATACAAATTGACGGCTCTTAACCTGAACCTCAAGAATCATGGTTGACCGCTTCCTTCCGATCCGACTTCCTCTTCTAGGGGCTGGTCTTCACAATTTCTTTTTTTCTTTTCAGCACCTGATTCGCGCGCCAACTCGAAACGTCGTACCATTGCGGGGAGAGAGAGGATCGAACCATATAGTTACCCCCCTCCTTCACATGGTAAAAGACCAGTTGAGTTCCGACGAAGGAAATCATGGCGCTCACGCGCGGCAGGGAAGCAGGAGGCGTGTCGATAAAATCGTCCCCCTGGAAACCGGCAAGCGACGAGAGGATCCCTTCCACCACTGAACCCTGGGCCGGGTCGTTCCCGACAAACCAGAGACTGTCCCTGAACTCCAGGGTAAATGTAGTGTCCCCAAATTGGTAGGTCAGTTGTTTGATGGTCTCCTTCGGGATGGAAACAATCGAACGGTCTCGCCATTCCTTGACTGAATGTGTGAAAACATAGTTCATCATATTACTCACCAACACAACATCGTTGGATGTCTTTTTCCGGGCATACGTTTCGGAAAAGGTCGGTCCCGTTTTGCCGAGAATGAAAGAGGCCGTTTCGTTCTCCCCCTCGTACAACGTCACCTGCGTTCCGGTGGAATCGACTTGGAAGAGCGATTGCTTTTCCGGATTGCCCGAGACGACGCCTTTCACCTCAAGACTTTTGACCTGGTGAAGAAGCTGAGCGACGTTCGCCTGGTCGGCACGGAAGGAAAGGGGATTCCGAAGGTACCACTCCACCCCCTGCTTCTCAAGAACGACGTCGAGTGTGGGAGACTGAAGGTGAATCTTGTCGACGGCAAGTGAATCGATCGTGGCGAGAAATTCACCGGTCGATGCGGAGGAGCTTTGCTCCCCCGGCTTCTGCAGGAGGAAAAACGCTACGAGGATCAGGACGACCAGAACTCCTGCAAGAAGAAGTGTTGTGCGATTCATAATCGTTTGGCTTCAGGATTGTGTTTCCATCATGCGTTTGAACACCACCCGTCGGCGCCACCGAAACAAGCCGTAGAGAACAATCAAGAGTGGCGGACCGGCGAGGTTTGCATACTTGAGAAATTGCTTAGTACCATCCGACACTTGTTCCAGCGGTGGGGTCGCGACGTTTTTTGATCGAATCGTGATCAACCCCGCATCATCCGCAAGATAATCCACAATATTGACAAAGAGCGTCATGTTCGCCCTATTCCCCAGATATTCATCCTTCATAAAATCACCGTCACCGAAGACAAGGATGCGGGTTTCCGGACTTTGCGCGATGGGGCTCACGGGTTGCTTCTCTGCAAAGAAACTCCTGAACGATCCGTGCACCAGGGCTGCGAGCGGGACGTGTTGCTCTGCCATGTCGGCGGGGGTGTAACGCTGGAACGGGTCGATCATGAAAAATCCGGTCTGACGACCACTCTGTTTCGAAGAACGCAACAACACCTCCACCTGCAATCCTTTGGTTGCCGCAAGACTTGTATCAACAGAGCTCGTGAAGGGGAGAACAACGGCCTGGAGATCCTTGACGATCGGATTGTCCTCGCTGAAGTTTGAAATGATGGGTATGTACGGGAACGGGACCTGGCTTTGAAACGTGAATCCGCCCTGTTGTTGCATCACGGAAATGTTGGCGCACTGTGCATCCCTGATGAGATCGGGATTGACCCGAATGCCATAGTGTTCCAGCAAGTCATCGAGACCCAGTTCAACGGTCGATCCGAACCGGGCTTGTAAATTGGCGTTGACGCGGTTCAGCAGGAAGGCGATTTTCCCCCCTCGCATCAGGTGCTGGTCGATATTAAATTTCGCCGTGTCGGAAAATCGCATCGCGGGGGAGATCACGAGAAGCGCCGCAAGGTCGTCCGGGACGGGTTCCATGCGCGTGAGGTCGACCGGAACGAGATCGTATTGCTGGCTCAGGGTCTGTTGAACCTGCCGAAGACTTCCGGGTTCCGCTTCCTGATGTCCCGTGGAATACCCTACTTTCTTTTTCGAGCGCGAGGTCAAGCGTTTCAAGGCGCTGCTGATGTCGTATTCCAGTGATCCAAGGTTCTGAATGACGGGAAGGACTTCTTTCCGATCCTCGTAGAGCATGACAAGCCCGAGATACCCGCGCTTGATTTCAAACTTGTCCTCCTTCACCACCTGGACCTGGACCGGCGCGATCCCCTGCTGTTGCGCCTCTTCTTCCCCTTTCTCCCCTTCGGGGTTAATGAAATCGAAGTGTAGATTCCCGCCGGCATAGGCTTTATAATCGTTCAGGATATCCAGCACGGCACGCCGGTTGTTGTTGTACGGGGCGGGGAGATCCTCCGTGAAATAGGCTTTGACCGTGACCCTGTCGTCCAGGGTCCCGACAAGGCTCTTGCTCGCGTCCGAGAGCGTGTAGACGTTCTGATGAGTAAGGTCGAGACGTCCAAACAGACGGACGGAGATCACGTTCACCGCCACGAGGATGGCGAGAATCAACAGCGTTCGAATAAGGGCCTGGGTTTTCTTGGCTTTCATATCTTCATACTTTCATACTTCGATATTTTCCTGACATGAAATACGCCCATTACCATTTTCTCCGTTCGAGCGAAAGAACGGAGAGGTACAGGGTGAATCCGAGGAGTGAGAGAAAATAGAGGACATCCCGCGAGTCAACAACGCCCCGCGCAATGTTGGAGAAATGATAGTCGACACTCAGGAACTCGATGATGCTTGTCAAGCCTTCGGGCACGTAGAGAAGCACCTTGTCGAGCATGAAGAACAGAAACACAAAGACAAATCCGACGATGAACGCGATCACCTGGTTATCTGTGAGGCTCGAGGCCAGCACACCAATAGCAACATAGACCCCGGCCATCAACAGCAACCCGAAATATCCTCCGACGACCGGCCCGTTGTCGATATCCCCGAGCGTGGCGATCGTAAAATAATAGACCAGCGTCAGCAACAGGGTGACGCCGATCAGCGCCCACGCAGCGAGGAATTTGCCGAGCACAATCTCGACGTCGATCAGCGGCTTCGTCGTGAGAAGTTCAATCGTTCCCGATTTTTTCTCCTCGGACAACAGCCTCATGGTAATAGCCGGCACGATGAAGAGGAAAACGATCGGGACCAGCTCGAACATCAGCCGGAGCGATGCGGTGTTCGCGAGGAAGAGGGCGTTGGCGTGAAACCAACCCACAATCGCGAGAAACACAACGATAACCACATACGCTACGGCCGAGTTGAAATACGACCGCAATTCCTTCTGAACGATCGTCCCGATGTTCGTCATACTTTTTCTGAAATCCATGGGCGTATCCTTACGTTATCGTCCGGCTTCTGTCCCATCCCCCTCATCCCTTCTTCACCAGCATCGATCATACTTTTGTGAGTTTGTGAAACACCTCTTCGAGGCTTGTCGCTTTCCGTGTGAGTTCGAGCAGCACCCAGCGCTCCTGCACCGCTTGCCGGAAGACCTCCTCCCGGATATCGCTTCCTTTTGCCGCAAACAGGGAAAACCGGTGAGCCCCGTTCTCGTCTCCTCCATACTCCACTGACTCGACGTTCGACAAGGCTTGGAGTTTTGGGAAGATGTCGACCATCGGATTTGCGACTTGTGTTTTGAGCTCGATCACGATCAACTCCGAGCCGCGGAACTCCTGTTGAAGCTGCCCCGGCGTACCGTCCGCCACAATCGCCCCTTCATTCACGATGACGACACGGTCACACGTCGCCTGCACTTCCGACAGGATGTGCGTGGAGAGAACGACCGTTTTCGCCCTGCCGAGTTGCCGGATGAGGTTGCGGATCTCGACGATCTGGTTCGGATCGAGCCCGCTCGTCGGCTCATCGAGGATCAATACTTCGGGGTCATGGATCATCGCCTGGGCAAGGCCCACACGTTGCTTGTACCCTTTGGATAATTCACCGATGTCCTTGTGGCGGACATCCTTCAATCCGCATACCTCGATCATCGAGGCAAGTTGTCGTTTCAGTGTGGCTTTGTCAATTCCGTGCAGGCGGGCGGCATACTCAAGGTACTCCACAACATTCATATCGAGGTAGAGCGGGTTGAGCTCCGGCAGGTACCCGATTTTCCTCCGCACCTCAAGCGAGTGGTCGGCAATATTGTAGCCATCCACATCCACCGTCCCTGCGGAGGGGGGCATGTAGCAGGTGATGATCTTCATCGTCGTTGTTTTTCCGGCCCCGTTGGGACCGAGAAAACCGACGATTTCTCCCGTTTTCACATCAAAGGAGATATTGTCGATAGCTTTTTCCTGCCCGTAATACTTGGTCAGGTTACGAACCGTGATGGCCATGCGTGTTTCTTGATCATAGTGACTGTGTAGACTTCAACGGGAACTGTTGCAGCCGCGCCTTCCCAAAAGGGCCGTGTGATTTTAAAGAAAAAGAAAAAAAATGTCAAGGGCTTTATGGATTTTAGTGCAAACGCGATCTCACCATTCATCGGCTTTTTAGAAAAGGCTGAATTGGCCGCGGGGCATGCGCCGGAAATGCTCTGTGGTCAGCCGCAGCTTTCTCCGGTTCAAACCGTAGTGCCTGCACTGCAGTTCGAACAGTCGTTCGATGGCTTCGGCAATTGGCCCTTCGCCGGTCATGCGTTTCCCGAATTCCGAGTTTGTCATTTTCCCATCTCGCACGCTACGGATACGGTTGAGGATTTTCGCGGCAGAGTCCGGCAGCTCCCGCTCCACCCATTCCACAAACAGGTCCTTCACGGCGAAGGGAAGACGGACGATCGTGTGACCAGCGGTGGTGGCACCGCGAGCCGCTGCTTCCTTCAGAATTGCGGGGATCTCGGCATCTGTCAACCCCGGAATCAAAGGCGCAACGTTGACACCGACGGGAATCCCGTTCCGGGCCAGGGTCTCTATTGTTTCAAGCCTTTTGACGGGCGTCGAGGTTCTGGGTTCCATTTTTCGGATCAGATCGGCGTTCAAAGATGTCACAGAGATCACGACGACAACCAGGTTGAAAACTGAGAGTTCCCTGAGAATATCGATATCGCGCCGCACCAGGGCATTTTTCGTGATGATGGCAAGAGGATTCCGGAACCGGGAGAAGACTTCAAGGCACTGGCGGGTAATTGTCAGCTTCCGTTCGACGGGCTGGTAGCAATCGGTATTGCCGGAAAGCACAACAACTTCCGGCTTCCAGGTTGGTGCGTTAAATTGCTCTTCGAGGAGCCTCGCCGCGTCCGTCTTGACCAGGATCCTGGTCTCAAAGTCAAGACCGGAGGAGAAGCCAAGGTATTCGTGCGAAGGACGGGCGTAGCAATAAATACATCCATGCTCGCAACCGCGGTACGGATTCAGACTGTAGGTGAACCCGATATCGGGACTGTCGTTGCTGGCGAGGATCGATTTGGTATGATCGAAATAATACCTGGTAAGAACCTTCCGGTCGGGATCGGGGTCTTCAAAGTAGCGGGCGAGATCCTCCGGGGGCGGGCCCACGTGGAGTTCTTCGAACCGGTTGGGGGGATTGAATCCGGCAGCACGCCCTTTCACTTCCATGAGGAATTTGATCCATATCGGTTTAACAGGTTGAAGAGCCGCGGCTTTATTTATCCACGAAGGTCACCAAGGGCACAAAAAAAAATTTGTCGAAAAGAGAACCTTCTTCGTGATATTTCGTGGACTTCGTGGATCGTTTCTTTCCCCGCCAGCTAGAATGGAATATCGGTCTTCGTCACCCCGGCCTCCGCCTGTTGGCGGGCGATGAAGCTCCGGATTTCTTCCTTTATATCCTCAGCGGTCCGCGCGTCGTCCTTCAGGAAGTACTCCGACCATTTGGTGCCATAACGGACGTGGTTGATCTCATCCGACCAGTCGGCATCGGCAAAGATCATCGAGCGGCCATCCCCCTCCTGTTGATATTTGAGAAACCGGGGGCTCTTGCGCTTCATAAAGAAGACCTCGAGATCACGCGTCAGATAGACAAGCCGGTGGAGGAACGGCCAGTTTTGGGATTGATCAAAGAAGAAAGTATCCGCGCGACTCGGTTCCTCCCCCAATTCCTTCAGGCGTATGGCGCCGAACTGCGAATGGCGCAATTCATCCCAGCAATGGTGGGCCATGTCATAGTGGAATTCCCACGGGCAGCCTGCATCCCAGGAATCCACGATCACGCTGGCGAGCAATCCGACCGCCCACAGTTCGTTGAAGAAAACGGCGAACTGTTCCTTCACGCTCTGCTCGTGCGGCATGGACTCGCGCTCCTCGTACTTCGCCAGGGGTTTTCGCGCAATCCGGGAATCGAATTTCAATTCGGCGGATCTGCGAACCATATGGGCATGCGGCCGCTCTTTCGCCGGCATCATGGAAACGGGGAACGTACCATGGATCCCCCCGGCCCGGGAAAGCAGGTATTCCAGATAGAGCTGCCAGGGAGCCGCGACATTGCCGCCCGTGGGACATCGTTCGAGAATTTCTTCACTCCACCGGAGATGTTTCTCCAGATCGGGGATCATACGTTGGAGAATTCTGATCTCCCCCGCATTTGCGGCGGGGTCCGCCATGCGAACATGTTCCCGGTACGCACGCAGCAACGCGCGTTTCACTCCGCCGTACAAACCGGCAACGAGTTCGGTCACATCGCGGGCATGCAGGGCCTCGTCGAGCGCGAACTTGAGTGCCGGGGCAATATCGGCTTCGGCATGGCCGCCGCGCAACTCATGCAATCGTTCGCGCATCCACTGGACATGCTCCGCGTGGTCCCACAGGTGATATCCGAGAACGTATTTATCCTCATAGGCCGGAGCTTCCAACAACCACGCCGCACAGATGCGCATGCATTGTTGTTCCACAAAAATGGAGCGGCGCAAGAGTGCAGCGGATTCGGTCACGCTCAACCCTTGATACGATCGTTCGGTCAGCGGGACGGTTGATGAGATGGTTTCCATGGATATCCTGAACAATGTACCGTTCGTGAATGAGGAAGAGTGTGAATCAACATACCTCACTCCGGGAGGAGTTACAACGAAAAAAATCCTCGACTACTTTTCACTAAGAAAACGTGAAACGAAGAAGTGCTTCATCCCCATCGTCCCGGAATCTTCGTCCCACACTTAAAGCAACCCCCTTGCTGCAGTTTGTTGTTCACGACATGAAACCCGTTCCTTTCAATGACCGTGGCGCCGCAGCCGCGACAAAAGGTGTTTTCATACTTTCCCACCTCTCCGGGTCGATTCCCCGCATACACATATCGCAATCCGGACCGATATCCGATCTCCGCGGCGCGTATCAACGTCTTCACCGGCGTCGGGTCGGGGTCGGTCATCTTATAGTCCTGATGGAAGGCGGTGACGTGCCACGGGATATCCGGTGAAACGGACTTGATAAAGTTCGCGATGTCGGTCAATTCTTCGTTCGAATCGTTGAAGCCCGGGATGGTGAGCGTGACGATCTCCACCCAGGTTCCCATCCCATGCAGCGTCTTGATCGTATCGAGCACGTTCTGGAGCACACCGCCAAGCTGCTGATACTCTTTCTGGCGGAACCCTTTCAGGTCCACTTTATACAGATCTACCCACGGCTTAATATATTCCAAAACCTCCGGCGTTCCATTGCCGTTCGAGACGTACGACGTGACCAGGCCAACGCTCTTCGCGAGCTTGAAGATCTCAACAGCCCATTCGCTGGTGATAAGGGGCTCGTTGTACGTGCTGGTGACGATGCGCGCCTTCGATCGCAACGCGGTATCAATGAATTGTTCAGGGGTGAAGAACTGTGGGGGGGAGATCGCTTCCGGATCGCGCAGGGCCTGGGAGGTCACCCAGTTCTGGCAATAGGGGCAGTGGTAATCACATCCCAACATCCCGAAGCTGAGCGCCTGGGAGCCGGGGTAGGCGTGGAAGAAGGGTTTTTTTTCGACGGGATCGAGGGCAACTCCGGCAGCATAACCCCACGGAACGAAGAGTTTTCCCCCCCGGTTAAACCGAACTCGACAGATGCCGTCCTTTCCCGGTCCGATCTTGCAGCGATGTCCGCACGCATAGCACCGGACCCAGTCATCGGGCATCGGTTCATACAACAGGCCTTCCCTGGTATTCCCCGCAAGCAACTCCTTTAAGGTTCTCTCCTCCGCCATGCAATCACCTCGGGTACAAAGTACTTTGATTGGGGACTGATGTCAAGCGCGCGAAATCAGCAATCAGCGGTCAGCATTCCGCCTTCTGCCTTCTGCCTCCTGCCTTCTGCCCTCTACATCCTCCTTACCCTTTGCTACTTAATACTTATTACTTGTTACTTTCTTCTTCCTGCTTCCATACCCCCTACTACTTCTTTCTTATAAGCCCCCTCAACACCCTCATATTCTCCACATCCTCCTTCATCTCCGGTCCCTTGGGTGTTTCCAGAATCTTGGGGATGTTGCTGAAGCGCGGGTCATTCATCAAAAAAGAGAATCCTTGAATCCCAATTTTCCCTTTCCCGATATGCTCATGCCTGTCAACGCGTGAACCGAGTTCCCGCTTCGAATCATTGACGTGAAACGCAACAAGCCGGTCCAATCCCACGATTGTGTCAAATTCCCTGAACGTTTCTTCGTACCCCCGCTCCGTCGAAAGATCGTACCCGGCCGCGAACACATGGCATGTATCCAAGCAGACCGCCATCCTCTCCCGTTCTTCAACCAGGTCGATAATCTTCCTCAAATGCTCGAAGCGGTAACCGATGGCCGTCCCCTGCCCCGCCGTTGCCTCGATGACGCTTCGCACGCCGTATCCCGGGGTGCGTTGGTGGATGACGTTGAGCGACTCGGCAATACGTTTGATTCCCTCTGCTTCCCCTGCTCCCATGTGGGCACCGGGATGAAAGTTCAGGTACTGTACACCGAGCGCTTCACATCGGTCGAACTCATCCTTCAAGGCTTCCCTCGACTTCTTCAGAATTTCCTTGTCCACCGCGCAGAGGTTGATCAAATAGGTATCGTGGACCACCACCGGATGAATCCTTGATTCCCGAAGCAGCTTTTTGTAGGTTGACACATCCTCATCGGTCAGCGGTTTCCCTTTCCATTGATTGTTATTTTTGACAAACATCTGCATCGTGGTGCATCCGATCCGTTGTCCACGCTCGACGGCGGTGGCGACACCTCCAGCAATCGACATATGGGCGCCGAGGAGGAGGGTGCTGTTGTTCAAAGGAGACATTGCACGCTTTTTCATGGTGCAGAAATTCCGGGAAGAATGTTTCCCGATACAGGTTCACTTTGAAGGTAGGAAAATTTCCCATGAAAAGACTTCAGCGGCTTCAGAATCAACGGTCCAAGCTCGTTGTGGGATTGATCTCCGGCACCTCGGCCGACGGTATCGATGCCGCACTGGTGCGTCTCACGGGAAACGGAACAAGCACCCGGATCCGGCAACTCGCGTTCGTCACGGTCCCCTACCCGAAGCGATTCAAAGAACTGGTCTTGAAAAACTCACTCCCCGGAACGGGAAGTGTCGACCTGATTTGTGAGCTGAATATCCTCATCGCCCATTTCTTTGCGGATGCCGTCAAACGTGTTGCACGAAAGGCCGGAAGGAGACTCTCCTCCATCGACCTGATCGGTTCGCACGGACAAACGGTGCATCACTTGCCGTACCCGAAACGCGCGTTCGGCAAAACGATCCGGTCAGGACTGCAACTCGGGGACCCTTCTACCATTGCCCAATTGACGGGCATTCCGGCCGTCGGTGATTTCCGGACAGCCGATATGGCTCTCTGCGGCGAGGGGGCACCGCTGGTGCCCTATTTTGATTACCTGATGTTCCGGTCCAGGACCCAAAACAGGATCCTGCTGAACCTTGGGGGGATCGCAAACTTCACCGCATTGCCGAAGAATTGCTCTTCGCATGATGTCGTTGCGTTCGATACGGGACCGGCCAACATGGTGATCGATGCCTTGATGAAGAAATTGTATCATCGGGAGTTCGATCGTGGCGGGAAGGTTGCCCTCACGGGCGAAATCATTCCGGGCCTGCTGGCGACCATGATGACTCATCCCTACTTCCGTCAGCAACCGCCGAAGTCGACCGGGCGCGAGATGTTCGGGAACATGTTCCTTCCCAAGTTGTTAAACTATTCCCGGGGCTTGCGCAAACAGGATGTCATCGCCACCGTAACAGAGTTTACCGCCTTTTCGATCTTCGATCAGTACAACAGGTTCATCGCACCACGCATGAAAACGGACGAAGTGCTGGTCAGCGGCGGCGGCGTTCACAACGTTGCGATCATGGAAGCCTTGCAGGATTATTTCCGCCACGCCACGGTTGGAAGGATTGAAGATGTCGGCTTCTCCTCTGATGCCAAGGAGGCGGTCTGTTTCGCGGTCCTGGCCAACGAAACCATTTCGGAAAACCCTTCGAACATCCCGAGTGTGACCGGCGCGACGAGACCCGCCATTCTCGGAAAGATCTGTCTCCCTTAGAAGCACAGTCTAAAATTCAGTATAGAGCTGCCACTCAAGGCGATGGCTTTTTTCTTTCCACGAAACATACAAAGCGATTTTTCGTGTATTTCGTGGGCTGCTCCTTTCGATCATCACGGCTCTCCGACGGATGCAAAGAGCGGGATCTGGAACGTCTGAACGCCAACCCTGCCCCGATCCTGCGGGACGACACGGCGACCAGCCTTTCGCGGCGCCCCCACCCCCAGTTCCACTTTTAACCTCCCCACATCGTATCCCAGGGGAAAGAGAAGCGTCTCCACTGCTTTCAGGGCGAACTCCGTGTACTGTTCGATATCGTACCCGTCCTCGAACGCGTAGAGGGCCAGCGGTTTCGCTTTCTCCGGTTTCCTTGTTCCCGACTGGTCCAGGATGATGAACTCGATCATCTCCCCCGGGGCGAGCGACACCCCCATCGCTTTGACCATCTTCGAGACCACGGCGCTGATGCTGTTGTTCTCGTACTCATCCGGTTCCTTGCTGATATGCCGTCGCAACACCAGCTCCATCGGGTTTGCCTTGCCGCTGCGCAGGACGGCGATATGGTTACGGGCGATCATAAGCAACTCGGGGAGCATGGCCTGCACCTCCGCCACATTCTGCGCGGCGGCCATGTGGTCCAGCATGGCCTGTTGCATGGTTTTGATGAACTGCGGCACGTCGCGGCGGCGCGATTCGATGCCGCGGATCTTGATGTCGTCATGGCGATACCAACCGACGTACCGGTTTGCCGTGGTAATCACCGGGTCCTGTTTCGAGGCAGGGAACAGGATCCAGCGATAGATCCCTTCCAACGAAATATCGATGCCAGCTTGCTTTCCGATCTCCGTCGCCAGTTCCTCGTAATCATGTTCCGTCGCCCCCGATTTCTTCAACCACACACAGTCGATGATCGCATGGAGCATCCGGAACCCGCCCCGCTCGGCCACCTCCTTCGCCCGGAGGATGGCATCGCGGGAGAAGGCATTCACGGCCTCGTGCGCCTCGATCTTCCCGAAGCGCGCGTTCTTATAGCCGAGATACCCGAAGCAGCTGACGAGCATCCACTTGAGGGCGTTCTGGCGGTGGTCATATTTCCGGAACTCAGCTTCGTTCTTTCCCCGGTTCAGCTTTTTGAGCCGTTTATAGTGGGACCGACGTTCCACCACGGCGCGCAGGGTCGCCGGGATCACCCCCTCGCGCTTTTCGCAGATCGTATAGCCCAATTCCGGGACGCGTTCGTTTCTGCAACAGCGGCAATTGACCGTCTCCGGCGAGACATTCCGCTCCACCATGATCGTCGGGTACATCGAGACAAAATCGAGTTCGGCAACCTCTTCATGATATCCAAGGGGCGGGTTGTAGATGAGTCCGCCCCGATCGGCCAGCATCAGCGTTGATGCCGGCTTGAACTCCTCCGGCTCACGCTTCTTTGCCGGGATCAGCACATTGTTGCGGTACGCCCACGACAGTTGCATGGAAGACATGGAGGTCCCGATGCTCGCACGCGCCTGGCGCTGGACCGGTATCTGCGTCAGCCGCGTCAGTTCGAACACCCCCTCCAGGTCCGCCTCACCCAGCGTGAAGGAATTTTTCTCGTCCAGGTGCCACCTCCCGGCCAGTTCGAAGGCTCCATCCTTGTGCACAATCTTGCCGTACTGGAAGAAGCTTGATTCCCGCGTGGTGGCGTATCCGGCGTGCGGATCACGGTTCAAGAGCAAAGGTACATTGAGCTGTTGGGCCAGACCGGTGATGTGTGGCAACAGGATCGAATCGCCGTACTCTGTGATCAGGACATCAGGGTCGCTCCGGTGCAGGTGCCAGTTAAGCGTCTCCAGGACCTCGCGCGGGTTGTGCTGTTCCAACGCGTACGTGCGCCCGTCATAACTCACCTCCAGTTGTACGTACTTCCGGTACTTCGGAGGGACGAACGAGTTCGCATCCCGCAGCCACAGAATGGACAGGGGCGGGAGGGAATAGTCCATGGCTTCACGCGCATCGTTGATCGTCCACGTGAGAAGATGGTTTTGTTCATCGATGACGTACTCCCCGCGCGCAAGCGGGAACAGTCCCGTTTCATAGAGAAAGAGCTGCGGAACCAGGACATCCGAGTTGAAGAATGCGAAGTGGGGAAAGAACCGCTCGTAGTACCAGACGACCTTCTTGAACTGGAGCGGGTTGTGGACAAAGACCTGCAGCACATCCCATGATTCGCCGGAGTAGATTTCCGTGTGCGTCGTCCGGTTAAAGGAGACCCGCGCGGGACACTGTGCGCCCAGCAGGAGCGCCCGTTTTGCATCGAAGTCGCTCAGGTGAAGAAAAAACGACGGGGTAAACGGAGCGAGACAGCGATAGCGCCGGCCCGTTGTACTGAGAAGCCAGACGACAACCCCATCGGCTGACGGATAGACGTCGAAGAGATACCCATCAATGGTTTCTGATGTCCCGGGATTCATGGGAGGATGCTCATGCTTGCTCTGTCTGTTCGGGAAGGATACGGGAATGGAAACGGAACAATCCAAAGATGCCCGTCACGTTACACGCGGTACACTTTTTCCTCCAGCCGTGCAAGGCGTTGTTTCAACTCGCGCATGACCCTCCCTTGCTCGACGATAATCGACATCATGATGCTTTCGAACGGGATGGTCCGCATGGCATAAAAATTGGCCGCCAGTTGCCGCCGCGCGGAGCGAAAGACCTCATCGAAGAGTTCCTGGTCTTCCTTGCGGAGTCCCTGCCGGTACTTCGACCAGCTGACGATCTCGCTGTCGATGATGTTCGTGAAGGTCGGTACGGTACGTCCCATAACGGTCTCCTCCTTTCGCCGGGGGAACCTCATTTCCGCTCCGGTGGATGATTGGTGTGCTGAGTTCCTCCTGCTCCAGGATCAATCGGGATACTTCCGGCCTGACATCCAGCCGGTAGACCCGGTCTGCACGGGCCTTGACGGTTGTGAACAGGATGTTTCGCTCCTCCGGCAAAACCTGTCGGTCCGTGCATGCCAGGAGGAGGGAAACCCCGGCGCGCTTCAACTCATGCAGCGTCGCCAGCACGCGCACCAGAATCTGTCGTACTTCACGGAACGGGGCCTGCTCGTCGTAGAACGTATCGAGCAAGCCGAGGATCAAGACGGTGTTGGCCTGCTGTTTCCGGCAAACCTCCGGCAACCGGTTCACGATGGTCTGTTCCATCTGGTAGCAGGTAAAGCTCCGTGAAACGAAAATACGACGCAGGAAATCGTCGGGGTTGCGTTTCCCGTACTGTGCGAACCGGATGACCGCGTGAGCGTTGAACCGGTTCCCGCCGTCAGCCACCACGACATGGCCCCCTTCCGCCAGCATCGCGGAGGCAATGTTCATGGAGAGATCAAATACGGGCCGGTCGCCGTACAACAGGTACACCTTGCCGGGAGGCCGGGAAAACCGTTGCACCAGCTCCTCGGCCTGCAGGACGGGTCTTGCAAGAGAGGAGTGCGGCGCGGGGGGGGGCGGATATCGCCCGTGGGCTCCATGGCCTCCCATGCTCATCGTTCCTCCGGATGCGGGGAAAACAACGGATGAAGGATATTCACCGGCGTACTGATCGGCTGGAGGACGGGAAACGCCTTCACGAGACGATCCGGCACCAGCACCGGATGCCGCGACCGCAGCAGGTGCCGCAACTGGAATCCGTTTATGAAGGAACAGGCTCCTCCATCGTTGTTGAAGCTCACATGCACGATTCCGGATTGCTCCGCCCGCTTCAAACGCCATGCGAGATCCTGGAGCTCACGGTCGTTATAGCAATAGTCATACCGGTATCCCCGCGTGGGGTCCCACCATGCCGCGGCATTCCTCCCCATCAAACGAAAATAGGAAACGCCATTCCACGCGGCATCGGTGAGCGGCATAGCGCGTCCCACTACGGGAACATCGATATTGACCAAATGGAATTTATTCTCCTGGAAAAAGTTGTACATCATCGGACTGTTCCATGAATTATGCCTCACCTCAACGAACAACCGGTACGGTTGGAAAGCACGCGCGAGTTCCATAAGATAGAGGCGCCGTTCCCGGATATTGGTGAACGAGTACGGGAACTGCATCAGGAGGCCCCCCAGCCGGTTGGCCGCCGCAAGAGGTTCCAGAAGTCTGTGCGTTGCAAGGACATCCCCCTGGTCAGCCGTGCCCGTATGGGTGAACCCGCGGAACAATTTCACCGAGGAGAAAAGAAAGTGCTTGTTGGCGGCAACATCCCGCAGCCACCGGCGGGCATGGATCGGCGTCAACGCCGAACTGTAGAATGACGAGTGAATTTCCACACTATCAAAAAACTGGCTGTAATACTCCAGTTTCCGGAACCCCCGCTTTGTCCCCGGGGGATAAAATACCCGGTCGAACGGCTCCAGGTCCCATCCCCCCATCCCGATAAAGATCTTCGAACGATCGACATGCATGGACACCCTCCTTTAAAAAAGGCGTCATCGTTCGACCTCGCTCACGATGACATGATTTTGTATTGCTCGAGAAGCTGAACATAGAACATCACTCAGCTCCCGGTGACCACTTGACACCAACACGAAAATTGTCTACATTGGCCTCGTCAAGGATGCGACATATTTGTCGCTTTGTCAAGAGAAAAAATGACAAAAATGTCTATGCAGAAAAACCCCCTACAGGAGCGCACGGTATGAAACAATCCATTGCACAACGCATCCGCATTGCGAGAACGGAGAAGGAGATCGAACAGGGGACGCTTGCCGCAAAACTTGACGTTGCGCGACGCACCGTCCAACGCTGGGAAAAGGGGGAACAGGTGCCCGACAGTAATTACCTGATGCGCATCGCGAAAATCACCGGCGTGACACCCCATTGGTTGCTGACCGGAGACGGGGATATGTACGCCAAACCATCGGAAGCGGCCATTCTTCCGCTCGCCACCCAACGCTATAAAAAAGTCGAGCTCGTCAGGCTTCCCCTCCTCTCCTCCGTCCCCGGCGGGGCGCCAAGCCTCATCTTCCATCCCGACTATGTCGAGAAGTATATCACCGTGGACGATATGCGGGACCCGAACGCGTTCGCGCTGGAGGTTAAGGGGAACAGCATGGCACCGCGCATCGAGGATGGCGACATCATCGTGGTGAGCCCCCGGATCGAGGCGCGGAGCGGCGATATCTGCGTGGTGCGGATCAACGAAGAGGATACCGTCAAGAAGATCAAGATCGAGGAGCGGTACCTCCACCTTATCCCTCTCAACCCGGAGTACGAGCCGATGGTGGTACAGAAAAAAGACGTGGCGTTCATGTGGCGGGTGGTGAAGGTCATTAAAGAGATCGGATAGATCGGTCGGACATCACCCCGGCACTCAGACCCCAATTTTCTTTCAGCGCATGCAACGCGAAAAAATCGTCGTCATCTTCACCGTCTTCGTGGACATCATCGGGTTCGGCATTGTCATTCCGATCCTCCCGTTTTATGTCGGATCGTTCGGCGCGTCGCCTTTCACCATCACCCTTCTCTTTTCCGCGTTCGCGTTCTTCGCATTCCTCAGCAGCCCTTTCCTCGGCGCCCTTTCCGATAAGGTCGGACGCCGACCGGTGTTGATCGGAAGTATTTTCAGCACGGCCATCGGCTGGGTGGTGTTCGCCAGTGCAACCAGCATCCCCATGTTGTTTCTTGGAAGAATTATCGATGGCGCGGCCGCAGGTAATTTCGTCGTCGCACAGAGCTGTATCGTCGACATTGCCAAGGACGAAAAGGAGCGTTCGGCCAATATCGGACTCATTGGCGCGACGTTCGGTGTGGGATTTATGGTGGGACCGATGCTCGGCGGGGTTCTCAGCACGGTGTCTCATGCCTTCCCTTTTTGGGTCGCCGGAGGTCTTGCGCTCACCAATACCGTGCTCGCGTATTTCTTTCTTCCGGAAACACATCAGCGCCGGGACCCGAACGCCATCATCTCGTTTAATCCTCTTGGGCCTCTCGCCCGGGCCGCGATGAACATCAAACTCCGTCCCCTCTTTCTGACCTGGATCCTTTTCGCCCTTGCGTTCATGGCGTCGCAGTCCATCTTCGCGCTCTACGCTCAGCATGCGTTCGGGTTCGATTCTTTCATGACGGGAGTCTTCTTTTCCCTCATCGGTGTCGTGACAGCTTTGAATCAAACCGTCCTGCTGAACCGGGTCTGGCTCAAATACTTCAACGATGCGCAGCTTGAACTGTTCATGATCATCGTCCTGCTCGTCTCTTTTATCGCTCTCGGAACCCGTTCACTGGTGCTCTTTTACGTCGGGTTCCCTCTTCTTGCCACCGGCCAGGCGGTGTTACGCGTCGTCATTACAAGTCAGGTGGCGGGGAAGGCCGACCCACACATGAAAGGCGAGGCGCTGGGGATCCTGACCTCTTTAATGGCTGCAGCCATGGTGGTGGCGCCGCTCCTTTCCGGGGCCCTTTTCGAAGTGTTCGATGCACTTCCGTTCATGATGAGCGCTCTCCTCATGGGGGCGGCGTTCTGGATTGCCCTCAGCTTTCGGCGGCGGGGGTCGCTTGCCCACCGTACGACGGCTTCGGAACACCTGGAAACATAAAAGCCCGGCCTTCTGGTGATAGGCCGGGCTTTTCGTGAGGCAAGTCTCTTCAGTCTTTATCCCTGATCCGCTCCAGGAGTTCACCCGCCTCTTTCCTGAACAGCTCGTCATCTTCATCCATCGTCGGCAACGTGGAAATCCGCCTGAGATGCTCACGCGCTTTTTCGTACTCATCCAGCTCCACGTACGCGCGGGCACAGTCGAGCCGGTACATGATAAAATTCGGCCGGAGAGCAATGGCCCTCTCATACTTTTCAACCGCGTCATCCAGGCTCGCCCAGCCCAATCCGAGCGGCCAGCGCACGATGCGCGGGCGTTCGCTCACCTTGGCGTGGGTCCGGCCCAGCACGTAATAAGCACTTCCGTTGGTGCCATCCAGCTCGATGGCGCGCTCGAGGTCCGCTTTGGCTTGTTTCACCAGGTCCAGTGATTCCCAGACTCCTTTGAACAAGGCAATACGGCCGTTCGCGATGGCGCGTCGTACAAAGGCCATGGAACAGCGGGAATTCGCGGCAAGAGCTTTGTTGGCATATTCCAGCGCCTTCTCATACGTTGCAAGCTGGTCCTTTTTCTCCTCATCGGTAGCAACGGGAAGGTGCTCGCCGATATCGACATAGGTTCGACTAATGCGCCAGAGGATTTCGTCGTTGTTCGGTTCGAGGGTAAGAGCCGCGAGATAGCTTTGAAGGGCGTTTTGGTTCTTGAAGAGTCGTTCGGAAAAGTCGTTTCCCTGGTTGAGAAAGGACCTGACATTGGATGAGTCCCGCGGAGGCGTGAGGTCTGCAATCTGGGAAACAGCACGGGGGGAAAAAACAGCAAGAACGAGGAACAACAACAGCCGACTGATCGCTTTCAATGTGGGGCCCTCTCACTTCGGGGAATTGAAAGACTACTCAGGCCGTTGCGGCAGAGCCGGGCGGCTGAATCAGGAATTACGTGCTTCGAGCTTCTGGATCTCGTCCCGCAACTTGGCCGCTTTCTCGTATTCTTCCCTGGCAATTGCCTCCAGAAGCTGCTGCTGCAATTGCTCGAGCTTTGTGAGTTTCGGCTTTGGTTTATCTTTGTCTGCTTCGGGAGCTGTTCCGACAGTGGGAATTTTGTCGGACTCCTCGTTCTCGGGGACGAACGCCGCTTCATCCATCACCTTATCAGAGACGAAGATGGGAACGCCGAACCGGACAGCCAACGCGATGGCATCGCTTGGACGCGAATCAATTTCCTGAGTTTCGAGGCTCAGTTTTGCAAAAAACGTTCCGTCCCGTAACTCGTTGATAAAAACATCATTGAGGATACCCCCCAGCGAGTCCAGCACATTTTTCAATAAGTCATGCGTGAGTGGGCGTGGCGGTTTAATTCCTTCCATTTCAAGGGCGATGGACTGGGCCTCAAATGCTCCAATGATAATCGGCAAGCGCCGGGCCCCGTTCACCTCTTTTAAAATCAACGCATAGGCTCCACCGCTTGACGGACTGGTGGACAACCCCAGAATATCTACCTGAATCCTCTCCACAGAGTCTTCTCCTTACCTCGATACCACATTATTGTTTTCCGAGCAACTTCTTCACTTCGGCGGACAACGCGGGAATAATTTCAAAGGCATCCGCCACAATACCGTAACTCGCCACCTGGAAGATGGGCGCATCCTTATCCCTGTTGACAGCCACAATATACTTCGAAGAGGACATTCCCGCAAGGTGTTGAATGGCCCCCGATACGGCGACCGCTATATAAAGAGAGGGGGAAACCGTTTTTCCCGTTTGTCCCACCTGTTCATCATGCGGCCTCCATCCGGCATCGACGACCGCGCGGGAGGCACCGACAGCGCCCCCCAGCGTTGCAGCGAGTTCTTCGATCATGGCAAAATTTTCCGGACCCTTAAGCCCACGCCCTCCTGTCACGATGATATCCGCCTCTGCCACGTCAAGTTTTGCGGACGATTGCTTCACCTCCTTGACGATGGAGCGGAAATCCTGTTCCGTCAGCGGGACCTCGACCACCTCGACCGGCGCAGTGCCTCCGCTGCTCGTTCCGGCGGTAAAGACATTGGGACGAAGGGAAAAAACCTTGACCGGTGATTTCACTCGTATCTCCGTTAACGCTTTGCCCGCATAGACTGGCCGCGTGGCAAGGATGTCTCCCTGGTCCACTGTGAGAGCAGTACAATCGGCAGCGAGGCCGGCATCCAGCTTGACCGCGATGCGTGGAGCAAGATCTTTTCCCATGGCCGTGGCGGGAAGCAGCACGACGTTCGCAGCTTGCGTCTTTGCGACCCCGGCAACGATCGTGGCATACGCCGTCGAGGAATAGAGTGCCAGGCGGGCATCTTCCACCACGACAACCTTGTGCGCACCGTAGCCCCCGAGTTCCGGAGCGATCGACCGGACACCGGAACCAACAACCACGGCGACCACCTCGCCTCCGGTTTGATCGGCCACCCTTCTGGCTGCCTTCACCACTTCAAACGCAGGCTTCTTGAATTTATTGTCACGCTGTTCTGCAAAAGCAATTATTTTCATAATCGATCAGTTGTTTACCGACAGGATACTGAACAGTCTTGGTTTGACGTATCCACTAAGAACACGAAGGGACACGAAAATATGAAACCTCATCTTAAAAAAAGTCTTAGTGGACTTTGTGTCCTTGGTGGATGATTTGCTTTACTGCGACGCCCGGCTAAATCACTTTGGCTTCTTCGTGCAGCAGACGGACGAGTTCCGGCACTGCGCCGACATCGGTACCGACAATTTTCCCGGCCTGCTTTGCCGGAGGTTTCACCATCGTGATCGTTTCCACCTTTGCCTCCATCGGAGCCGGTTGGCGTTCCTCAATCGGTTTGCCTTTCGCCGCCATAATCCCTTTGAGGGAGGGGTACCGGGGTTCATAGGCCCCTTTTTGAATGGTAAAGACAGCGGGAAGCTGCACCTCCACCACCTCATGCCCCCCTTCAATTTCACGGTCCGCCTTTGCGGTCCCGCCGGTAATTTCCATCGATACCACAACAGCGGCAGAGGGGAGTCCAAGCATCTCCGCCACCATAATCCCGACGGCAGAATCGTCGTAATCGACTGATTGTTTGCCGAACAGGATCACGTCGGGTGCAAGCTCCCGAAGATAATCAGCCAAAGCCCGTGCCACACCGAAGGAATCACGCGTCGAATCGTCCTTGAGCAAAACGGCCTTATCGACCCCCATGGCAAGTGCTTTACGGAGCGACTCCTTGTGCGCATCTCCGCCCCAGGAAAGAACGATAACTTCCCCGGACTGTTTTTCCTTGAACCGGAGGGCCGCTTCGACGGCGTATTCGTCGTACGGGCTGATAACATAATTCACCCCGGTTTTCTCGATACTTTTTCCATCCGGCCCGACATGGACCTTCGTGGCGGTGTCAGGAACATGATTGATGCAAACGGCAAATTTCATCGGACATCTCCAAAGGATGATCGCCGATACTATGGCGTGCTGTACACTCTTCGCTGGGGGCGCTGCATAGTATAAAAGATTTGATAAAGCGGCAAGAAAAAACTCGGGCGGAATGGCAGGAATAGGAAACTATCCCCGGTATAAATGTCCCGTATGCACTTTCACGCCGAGCATCTTCAAACACATGAACAACTCCGCTTTATGCGTGACGTGATGTTCGGCGGCGAGCATGGCCACACGCCAGCGTGGTGTCCTCTTCCCAAATTGCGGCGCCTCAACCTCTCCATGATTGAATTCTTCCTCCGACAACGCTCCCACAAGTGATTTGAACAGCGCATACTGTTGGTGCAGGGTTTCAATGGCCTCCCCGGTTGTCGCGGAGGGAGCGCGGCGATTCATCAGGAACCGTTCACGCATCGAAGTGAAGCCCCACGTTCCGTCCGCAATGCCGTGGCCGTACACTTCCAGCGCACCCGCGATGTGCGCCATCTGTTGCCCGAGCGAAAAGGAGTTTTCCGTTGGCTTCCACTCGAGCTTGTCGGAAGGAACCATGCGGAACAGGGATTCGGTGGGGGGAATCAAGTCGTCAAAGTACGTGAGGTAATCATGGATGGTCATGGCGTGGTCCTCTCAAGAATCTTCCTGAGGAGCATGGGGTCCACATTGCCGCCGCTGACAATGGCACACACCCTCTTCCCCGACAAGCCGAGTACGTTATGGAGAACCGCTGCGGGGGCAACCGCACCGGTGGGCTCCGCGACAACCTTCATCCGTTGCAGCAGAAACTTCATGGTCTCGATGACCTGGTCATCGGTCACGGTCACGACATCATCGACATAGTTCATGATCAACTCAAAATTCCGTTTGCCCACGGACTGCGTCCTCATCCCGTCGGCAATCGTGTCGGGAGGATCAATGCGCACGATCTCCTTCCTGCGAAAGGTCTGGTAGCAATCGTTGGCCGCCACCGTTTCCACCCCAATCACTTTCACTCCGGGGAAGAGATGTTTGGCGGCTACGGCATTCCCGCCGATCAACCCGCCGCCGCCAATGGGGACAAAGAGATAGTCAAGTTTCTCCACTCCTTGAGCAATCTCTACGGTTACGGTTCCCTGGCCTGCAATAATCATGTCGTCGTCGTACGGGGGGACGGGGATATAGCCGTAGCGTTCCCGGAGCTCTCCTGCAAGGTGCTCGCGCGCATCGGAAGAGTCTTCACAGAACATGACCTCCGCGCCGTATCCCCTGGTGGCCTCCACTTTAATAGAGGGGGAGTTTTTGGGCATCACCACCGTTGCCTTGACCCCCAGTAATTTTGAGGCCAGGGCCACTCCCTGGGCATGGTTGCCGGAGGAATGCGCTACCACCCCTCTGCTGCGCTCTTCCGGTGACAGGGAGAAGATCTTATGATAGGCCCCCCGAATCTTGAATGCCCCAATGCGCTGCAGGTTCTCCGCCTTCAGCAGCACTTCATTCCCCGTGCGGGCATTAAGGGTCCGGGATGTCAGCAGCGGCGTCCGGTGTACCACCGGCATCACCACATGGTAGGCACGATCGATATCCTGAAAAGTAATCATTGGCGGAAAAAGGTAGAGAAATTGGAGGTTTTTGACAAGGTAAAAAGATGCTGGGTGAACCTTTATTGAAAGGGGGTCACAGTCCTGTACGCCGGCTGGCCGGGGCCAGAGGACACAGAGATTATAGCGTTTTATAAGGCAGATTGCGGTATTCCGAAAAACGACTACGTTCTTCGGTGTGTTACGAGCAAGTAGTAAGTATCAAGCACGGTTTTTTCTCTGTGTCTCCGTGCAAAGTCACCCTGCAAAAATTTTTAAAATAATTCTTGCATCAAGGGCCGAATCTCTGTATACTTTACCCAAGTAAAGCATGAAAACAGTCAAACAAAAAGAGATCGACGAGTTGTTTGCCGTTATTGTGCAGTTGGAATCGATGGAGGATTGCCGGAAATTCCTGAGCGATCTGCTGACGGAGACGGAGATCCGGGAGTTTGCCGAGCGCTGGAAAGTCGCGCGCATGCTCTCCCGGGGGATACCCTATACGCGGATCGAGAATGAAACAGGACTCAGTTCCCGCACCATCGCCCGTGTCCATAAATGGTTGAAATCGGGAAAGGGCGGTTACACGATGATGTTGAAACGGCTGAAGATGACCGAAACGCTTTGATATTTTTTTCTCCATTCACTTTATCTTAGTAAAGCAACCATGATAGCCAACAACGGGCGACTCAAGATCGCCATCCAGAAAAGCGGACGATTGACGGACGAATCGGTCAATCTCCTGCGGGCATGCGGACTGGAGTTCGAGTTCTCCAAGCAAGGTCTCTACTCTCCCTGCAAGAATTTTGACCTCGACCTCCTTTCGCTCCGCGACGACGACATCCCGGAATATGTTCAGGACGGCGTTGCCGACCTCGGTATCGTCGGCGAGAACATCGTGCGCGAAAAACGCGCGCGCGTCGAAACCCTCGCTCAACTCGGCTACGGTTCGTGCCGATTGATGATCAGTGTTCCCCAACGCTCATCCATCCGGACCATCCAAGGTCTCCGGGGCAAGCGCATCGCTACAACCTACCCCGTGATTCTTTCCCAGTTTCTGAGGACAAACCGGTTGAAAGCGGATATTGTGGAATTGAGTGGATCGGTCGAAATCGCCCCAACGCTGGATGTCGCCGACGCCATTTGCGACCTTCTCTCCACGGGAACCACAGCACGCATGAACGGCCTCCGACCCTTGCACACGGTGCTTGAATCCGAAGCGACGCTTATCACCAATAAAAAATCGTTACAGGAAAAACGAAAAAAGGATCTCATCGACCGGCTTCTGATCCGGGTTTCCGGAAGCCTGCAGGCGCGCGGCAAACGATACATGATGATGAACGCCCCGGCCTCCGCAGTACCAAGGCTGAAAACTATCATCCCCAGTCTCAAAAGCCCCACGGTTGTCCCGCTCGCTGAGGAGGGCATGGTCGCCCTCCACTCCGTAATCGCCGAAGACGTTTTCTGGGATGTGATGGAAAAATTGAAAAAGGCCGGTGCGAGCGACATCATCGTTGTCCCGATCGAAACGATCATCCAATGAAGATCTTCAACGAAGAAAACATTACTCCCATCGAACGACGGGACCTCTGCCTCCGCCCCTCAGGCGGGTCGGACGATCCGCTGATTACCGTACAGGAGATTTGCCTTGCCGTCCGGCAACGGGGGGATGAGGCGCTCAGGGAATATGGCCGGCGTTTTGATTCAATTGCAGTCAAGTCGTTCAGAACGGCAGAGCAAGAATTCGAAGCGGCGAGAGCGATAGTGACGGAACCGGTGATGGAGGCCCTGAGAGTCGCTGCTCAAAATATCCGTACCTTTCACGGCGCACAGGAAGAGGTTGGTCGGCGTGTGGAAACCATGCCGGGCGTTACTTGCTGGAGGGAAAAGCGCCCGATTGACACAGTGGGACTTTATGTTCCCGCCGGCTCGGCCCCACTCCCTTCAACAGTCCTGATGCTCGGCATCCCGGCTGTGCTTGCGGGGTGCAAGCGCATCGTCCTCTGCTCGCCCCCCAAAGTAAACGGTTCCGTCGATCCGATGGTCCTTGCCGCTGCAGAAATGGTCGGCATTTCAGAGGTGTTCAAGGTGGGGGGCGCACAGGCAATCGCCGCACTTGCTTACGGAACCGAGTCGATTCCCAAGGTCGATAAGATCTTCGGCCCGGGGAACAAGTATGTCACGACCGCAAAGAGACTCGTCTCCTCCGATCCCGAAGGAGCAACGATTGATCTCCTTGCCGGTCCCTCGGAGTTACTCATCGTTGCGGATAAAGAGGCGGACCCGGGCATAGTTGCTGCCGACCTTCTTTCCCAGGCCGAGCACGACCCCTCTTCACAGGTCGTTCTTGTGACAGATAGTTCACAACTTGCCGATCGCGTCGTGCCCGAGCTCCAGCGGCTGCTTCTTGATCTTCCCCGCAATGAAATCGTGCGGAGGGCCCTGGAGGAAAGTTACATTCTTATCACGTCCTCCCTTGAGGATGCCATTCGGTTCTCGAACGAGTATGCCCCTGAACACCTGATCGTGAATGCCCGGTCACCGGAGCGGTTCGTGCCCTTGATCCGGAATGCCGGCTCTGTCTTCCTTGGTCCCCACGCGCCGGTGACGGCAGGCGACTATGCTTCCGGGACGAACCACACGTTGCCGACCGGGGGCACGGCAAAATGGTCCGGCGGCGTGTCGGTGGAAAGTTTTCAGAAAACGATGACTTTTCAAACTATCACCGAGGATGGACTCCGAAACCTTGCTCCGAGCCTCACAACGTTGGCGGAAGCTGAAGGGTTGGAGGGACATAAGCGAGCCGTAACGATGCGGTTGAGAAACCCATGAGCAACGGGGCCACGGAGCATGGGCGCAACAGGGCATACCCTCGCCAGCACGCGGTGCACCGACTCTAGAGACAATACCTATGACAATCGACAGCCTCGTACGACCCAACATCAAAGCGCTCAAGCCGTACCGCGCCGCGCGGCACGATCACGTTTCCGGCGTGTTGCTCGATGCAAATGAAAACTCGTTCGGGAGCGCTCTTTCGTTCGAAGGGCTTGAACTCAACCGATACCCGGATCCGTACCAGCTTGAACTGCGCAGCAAGCTCGGGCTCCTGTACGGAGTTCAATCGGAGAACGTCTTCCTGGGGGTCGGTTCCGACGAGGCGATCGACCTTCTTATCCGGATTTTCTGTGAGCCGGCATCGGACTCCATCCTCGTGATCGAACCGACCTACGGCATGTACCGCGTCGCCGCGGGGATCAACAACGTGGCGGTGCGGTCGGTCCTGCTCACCGACGATTTCCAGATCGATCTTCCTGCAACCCTGAAGGCTCTCAAGCCCCGGACGAAGATCGTCTTCTGCTGCTCTCCGAACAACCCGACAGCGAACGTGCTTCGCCGGGAGGATATTCTTACGCTTTGCAATCAGGCCAACGCCCTTGTGGTCGTCGATGAAGCGTACCTTGACTTTGCCGACAGCCCGTCGCTTGCCGACCGGGTCGGTTCGGTTTCCAACCTCGTCGTACTGAGGACTCTTTCCAAGGCATGGGGTCTCGCGGGGATCCGTCTCGGCTGCGCGATAGCCGATCCGGATATTATCTCCCTCATGTTGAAGATCAAAGCGCCGTACAATATCAATGCCCTGACCAGCGCGGAAGCCTCAAAAGCATTGGAAAACAGGGCTCTTATCAAGCGCACCACGGCGGCGATCGTCGCCGAGCGAGGACGGCTCTACGGGGCTTTGCGTACCATTCCATACATCCGGCAGGTTTACCCTTCCGACGCGAACTTCTTGCTCATTCGATGCGACGATGCATCGGTGGTATATTCCCGGCTTGCCCAAAAGGGGATCATCGTACGGGACCGGAGTTCCGAACCGAAGCTCGCAAACTGCCTCCGCATCACCGTCGGAACGCCTGAACAGAACGATTTGCTGATCAAGGCCATGAAGGAGCTGACTCCATGAAAAAAGTCGTCTTCCTGGACAGGGACGGGACCCTCATTGTGGAACCCCCCAATATGCAGATCGACTCGCTGGAGAAGCTGGAGTTGATTCCAGGCGTCCTTCAGGGATTGAAGCTTTTGGTGGACCGCGGGTATGAACTTGTGATGGTTACCAACCAGGATGATTTGGGAGGACCAAATTTTCCACAGGAACGTTTCGAGGTCCCCCAGCGAAAGCTTTTGAAAATCTTCGAGGGGGAGGGAATCCGCTTCGCCCATATTTTCGTCTGTCCGCATACGGCAAACGAAAACTGTGCCTGCAGGAAGCCGAAGATCGGTTTGGTGCAGGAGTACCTTGCGGCCAACTCGATCGATCGCTCGCGATCGTTCATGGTCGGTGACCGTCAGACCGATGTGGAGTTCGGGAAAAACATCGGCTGCAAAACGATCCGCTTGGGCACGGAGATCGCCGGCGGTGCGGATGTGGCGGTCCCCGGGTTTCTCGATGCAAGCAACGCCATCCTGCGCGCCGATCGTTCGGCATCGGTTGAGAGAAGAACGAACGAAACATCAATCTCCATCAACGTGACCCTCGACGGTAGCGGGAAGTTTTCCATCAAGACCGGGGTCGGATTTTTCGATCACATGCTGGCACAGATCTCCAAACATTCCATGATCGACATGACGATCGGCGTTGAGGGAGACCTGCATGTGGACGAACATCATACCGTGGAAGACACCGGGCTTGCCCTCGGCGATGCAATCCGCCAGGCGCTGGGAGACAAGCGGGGGATCGAGCGGTACGGTTTCCTCCTGCCGATGGACGAGTCCCTTGCCCGGGTAGCACTCGATCTCAGTGGCCGGCCGTTTTTTGTTTTTGAAGGTACATTCGAGCGTGAGAAGGTGGGGGAATTTCCGACTGAATTGGTGGAGGATTTCTTCCGCGCGTTTTCCGACGGCCTTCGTGCAAACCTGCACATTAACGTTCAGGGGCGGAACGACCATCACAAAATCGAAGCGATCTTCAAGGCGGTCGCCCGATCGCTCAAGCAAGCCGTCGCCATCGATCAGCGTGCGGCTACAATTCTTCCCTCAACCAAAGGGACACTGTAAAAGATCACCCACCCCGCCCGACTGCTGACGCAGTCATGCGGGCGGGGAATCTGCACGAATGATTGTCTGGAAAGGCCAATGTTAATCGTTCTTCGCGGAGATTCGCGAGGATTCGTGGGAACTCGAAGGGTTTAAGCTCCACTCCCCCTGCCCCCTCTCCAATGTTGGAGAGGGGGGTCGTCAGCCATGTTTTGTCGGGGTAATGGGGCAACCTGACGCGGAAGCTCAAAGCAGGCACTCATCAATGAGCTTGGCGATTGATGCAGAAGAGATCGAGTGCAACAAATTCGTCTATAATCCAATAGATCGGCTCTATGATCGGTATTATCAATTACGGCGCAGGCAACATACGATCCGTTTCGAACGCGTTGGACGGGTTGGGGGCTGCGTATTTCGTCTCCACCAGGATCGACGAACTTCGTCAGGCCGACAAGCTGATCCTCCCCGGCGTCGGGGAGGCACGGAGCGCGATGGAGTCTCTGGACCGCGGCGGGTTGGTGGAGTGGCTGCGGACGGTGGAAGTCCCCTTTCTCGGCATCTGCATCGGCATGCAGATCCTGTTTGAACGCTCAACGGAACGCGACACCACATGCCTGGGGGTCATTCCCGGTACCGTTTCAAAATTCGATGCTTCGAAAGGGAAAGTACCACACATGGGATGGAACACCGTGCAGGTGCAGGGGGAAAGCCCGCTCTTCAACGGAATCCGGAATAACGAATTTTTCTACTTCGTCCACTCGTATTCCGCTCCGGTGGGACCCGCCACCATTGGACTCACGGAGTACCATCATCCTTTTTCCGCCGCCGTCCAGCGGGGAAATTTCTACGGAGTCCAGTTCCATGCCGAAAAATCGGGTCGCACCGGGCTTCGGATTCTCCAAAATTTCATTGAACGATGCTGATCCTCCCCGCCATTGATCTTTCCAACGGAAACTGTGTCCGTTTGCGCCAGGGGGACTTCGACGCCAAGACCGTTTACCCGGATTCCCCGCGTGAGACCGCCCGGCGGTTCTTCGAAGCCGGGTTTTCCTTTTTGCATATCGTGGATCTGGATGGGGCCAAAGCGGGGTCGATCAAAAACCGGGAAGCCCTGTCGGCCATCCATTCGATCCCGGGCCTCCGCTCGCAAGTCGGCGGAGGGATCCGTTCGACCGACGATGTGCGTATGGTGTTTGATCTCGGTGTCTCTCGCGTTATTGTCGGGAGCGTCGCGGTGCAAAAACCCGAACTGGTGGGGGAGTGGATCCGTGAATTCGGTGCGGAGCGTATCGTTCTCGCGATGGATGTCCGTGATGGATTGGTCGCGTATCATGGCTGGGTGAAGAGTTCAGAGCAATCGGCGGGAGCCTTTCTGATGCAGATGACAAGCACCGGAGCAAAAATTGTACTTTGCACCGATATCGGGCGGGACGGCATGCTCACCGGTCCCAACATCGAACTGTACCGGGAGCTTCAAACCGCATTTCCGAAGATCGAACTCCTTGCCTCGGGAGGAGTCTCCGCCCTCAACGATATCGCCTCGGTGAAAGAAGCCGGTTGCGCCGGTATCGTTATCGGCAAAGCTTTGTATGAAGGGCACATTACCCTTGAGCAATTGAAACAGTACTTGTAGAAAAAGACTGGAAAACCACCAATACGATCCATGCTGACCAAACGCATCATACCCTGTCTCGATGTCCAAGACGGTCGAACGGTGAAGGGGACGAAGTTTCTCAACCTTCGTGACGCCGGTGATCCCGTTGAGCTCGCCGCCCGGTATTCTGAAGAGGGCGCGGACGAACTTGTTTTTCTCGACATCAGCGCCTCCCGGGAAGGACGGAAGACGTTCCTTTCCGTGGTCGAGCGTGTTGCCCGGGCGATCCAGATTCCCTTTACGGTCGGGGGCGGGATCAGCACGGTGGAGGACATCCTGCGCGTGCTTGACGCCGGAGCCGATAAAGTATCATTGAATACGGCCATTGTGCTTCGCCCGGATTTTTTGAACGAAGCAGCAATGGCGGTCGGTTCGCAGTCCATCGTTGCCGCGATCGACGCGAAACGCGACGAGAAACGCTGGACCGTCTGGATCAAGGGGGGGGCAGAACGGACGGAGCTGGACGCGGTCGCCTGGGCGCAAGAGACGGTGCGGCGCGGGGCCGGCGAGTTGCTGGTAACCTCGATGGATTCGGACGGAATGAAAGCGGGGTACGACCTCGACCTGTTGCGCACCGTGGCGAGCAGGGTTCATGTGCCGCTGATTGCTTCGGGAGGTGCGGGGACACCGGAACATCTTGTGCAGGCCATTACAGAGGGGAACGCGGACGCAGTGCTCGCGGCAAGCATTTTTCACTATCAGGAAATTTCGATCAACGATATCAAGCTCTCCATAAGCGCCAATACTATTCCGGTACGATTATGACGGACAAACTGAATTTCAGCAAGCTCAACGGATTGGTCCCTGCGATCATCCAGGAGAACGACTCCCTGCAGGTACTGATGGTGGGATTTATGAACCGCGAGGCCGTTGAGAAAACAGCGCGGGAAGGAACGGTGGTTTTCTGGAGCCGCACGAAACAGCGCCTCTGGCAGAAAGGAGAGACCTCCGGCAACACGCTGCACGTCGTCTCCATGGCTGTTGATTGCGATGGCGACGCTCTTTTGATCAGAGCGACACCAAAGGGACCGGTGTGTCATACCGGGACCTTCTCATGTTTCGGGGAGGACCGGATCGCGGTCACTCAATCCGTGTTTGACCGGCTTGAGGCGATCGTGCGCGAACGGCAACAGCAGCTTCCGGAACAATCGTACACGGCGACCTTGTTGCGGCAGGGTACGGCAAAGATTGCACAAAAGGTTGGTGAGGAGGCGGTGGAGGTGGTGGTTGCCGCCATGCAGCAGGATCCAAAAGCGATCAAGGAAGAATCAGCGGATCTGCTATACCACCTGATTGTGCTGCTGCGGGAGAGGGGACTCGGGTTGAACGATGTGGCGGAAACGTTGCGGGGAAGGATGGAAAAATAAAGAGGGGCCCACGAATCCCTTCGGGTCTGAGTTAGGCGCGCATTTCCTCAGGGTCGAAGACTTCACTAATCTGCGCGAATAGGTTCATGAAAAATCTCGTTTCGTTTGTCCACGAAGTGCACAGCCGGAGACTTATAAACTGAAGGATGCGAGAGCATCCTGCCAATTGGACCTGTCATTTCTTCAAGGGGCCATACGCCCAGGAGGGAGCACGCTTCGCGTGCTTCAGTAGTATGCCTTCGGCTGTGAAGATTCGTGTGGATTCGTGGGGAAAAGATTTTTTTACTCTTTGTGAATGAACTCATGTCCCGCTTTCTGGAGCGCCTGCACCGCGTGCACCAGTTGTTCATCCCTCACAAAAATATAATCCGTGTTGAACGTGCTCGTACCGAGAATGGGGACATTGGCTTCCGCCAGCGGTTGCAGCACCGACACCATCACCCCCACGTCGTCCAGCGTAAATTCCCCCTCGATTTTTATGCAACGCCATCCCAGTTCCTGTTGAACGTTGTTCGGTGCCATGAAATCCGGACAGATAATGCAGAGTTCCTCATCCGTCCGCATGCTGAAAACCATTTCCCCGTTGGCCAGGATCGAAGGAATCTCCGCGAACTGCGCCAGTTTGTTGACGGTGAACGTGTCATTGAGAAGGAAGAGTTTGAATGTTCGGTTCATGACCCTGTCACCCTTTGGTGGGAAAAGACTCGCGCGCGTGACTGCTGTTGATGAATGTAAGACTAATCGAACATTCCCGCAAGCCCTCAACGGACCCGGAGGCGGGGACGGATGCATCCATCAGGGGCCACTCCCCCGCTCGACTTTTTTCCCTCCTTCATTGAAGCCCACCCCAAAATTCATTAGCTTTTGCGAGTCGTTCTTTTCCCACAAGCACCGACCATGAAATCAGCACCGAACAACTTCTACTCGGACTTTGATTTTGAATGCCTTGAAGGAACGCGGACTGACGATTACCGTACCCCCTTTGAGGTTGACCGCGACCGGATCATCCATTCCGCGGCGTTCCGACGCCTGCAATCCAAAACGCAGGTCTTTCTCTCAGGCGAGTACGATTTCTACCGCACCCGATTGACCCACTCCCTGGAAGTGGCCCAGATCGGCCGCTCCATCTGCACGTATCTCCGGAGGAACTCACCGCTCCTCGCCGAGGATTTTTATATCGACGCCGACCTCGTGGAGGGAATCTGCCTCTCCCATGATCTCGGCCATCCTCCGTTCGGCCATTCCGGCGAACGAATTCTCAACGCTCTCATGAAGGCCCATGGCGGCTTCGAGGGAAACGCCCAGACGCTCCGGCTCGTCACGGAGATCGTCTTCTCCGCCAACGGCGAACGGAAAGGCATGAACCCCACCCGCGCGTTCCTGGACGGCGTGTTGAAGTATAAATCCCTCCACGGCCAGCTCAAGAACCCCGAGAACCATTTCCTGTACGATGAGCAGAAGCCGTATGTGAAGTTTGTCTTCGGCGGATCAACGGCTCCTTCGCACTTCAAGCCGGGAGAGAGCCTGAACGCCTTCCGCAGTATCGAATGCCAGATCATGGATTGGTCGGATGACGCAGCTTATTCGATCAACGACCTCGTCGACGGCATCCACGCGGGCTTCATCACGAAACAGCGGATCGAGCAGTGGGCGACGGAGAAGAACCTCAAAGACCTTGAGGCCGGGTGGATCACCGAGGTGCTCAAGGCCATCGGCTCCGGCGACCTTGAACGCCGGTTCGCCCGGACGATCGGCTCCTTCATCAAAGCATGCAGCCTCACCGAGCGGGAGAATTTCATGGGCAGCAAAACGAACCGGTACAAGACGGAACTGCGTATTGACCCCGAGGTCAAAGGACAATCGTCCCTGTACAAGAATCTGTCGTTCGAGCTTGTGTTTCTTTCGCCGCAACTTCACCAGCTTGAGCATAAAGGGGGGTTGATGGTTCGGCGGATCTTCGAAACCCTGGTGGAGAATTATGTAACACAGCCGAATTCGAGATTGAACCTCCTCCCCGCCGGGATGGAGAAAACCATCCGGGCAACGAAGAACAAACAGGACCGTTTTCGCCTGATCTGCGATCACATTGCCGGCATGACGGACGGATTTGCGGTGCGCATGTACAAACGCCTGTTTGAACCCGACTTCGGCTCAATTGTCGACCTCATCTAAATACCTCAAACTTCTCGGTCCAGGCTTTGCCGTGGCGGCCACTGGAGTCGGAGCAGGTGATCTCGTCGCGGCGTCGGTCGCGGGGGCCCGGTACGGCACGATCATCCTCTGGGCAGGGGTCTTCGGGGCGGTCATCAAGTTCGCGCTGAACGAAGGGGTCTCGCGCTGGCAACTGGCGACCGGCACCACCGTCCTGGAAGGGTGGGTGTCGAAGTTCCATCCGGTCGTCTCCTGGTATTTCATGGTGTACCTCATCCTCTGGTCGTTCATCGTTGCCGCCGCGCTCGCCTCTGCGTGCGGGCTGGCAGGACATGCGTTGTACGACGGCCTTTCCGTCCCGGCCTGGGCGGCCATCCATTCGATGATCGCATTTCTCCTGGTTTATTTTGGGCGGTACAACTTCTTCGAAACGCTGATGAAGATTTTCATCGGCATGATGTTCGTGACTGTCCTGGCATGTGCCTGGATGGTGGATCCGGCATGGTCTGAGATTCTCCCCTCCCTTGTCGTGCCGGCACTCCCCGAGGGCTCGGCAAAATTCCTGCTCGGCGTCCTCGGTGGCGTCGGCGGGAGCGTGACCTTGCTGAGCTACGGGTACTGGATTCGTGAGAAGGGATGGAAGGGGAAGGAATCCTTGCCGGCAACACAGCTCGATTTAGGGACGGCGTACCTGTTCACCGGACTTTTTGCCGTCGCCATGATGATCGTCGCCGCCGAGGTGAGTCCCACACTCGTCACCGGCGACCGGATGGCCCTCGAGGTGGCCAACCGGATCGGGGAGCTGATTGGAACAACGGGCAAATGGATCTTCCTGGTCGGCTTCTGGGGGGCCGTGTTCACCTCGATGCTCGGCGTATGGCAGGGGGTGCCGTACCTGTTTGCCGATTTCGTTTCGATGCGCGGATGGAAACACGGAGCGACCGTCGTTCCCGCAAGCACGACATCACGGGCGTATCGATGGTATCTTGTTTACCTTGCCTTTCCTCCGCTCTTCCTGCTTCTTTTCGGCAAGCCCGTTTGGATCGTTATGACCTATGCAATCGTCGGCGCATTCTTCATGCCCTTCCTCGCCGGCATGCTCCTCTGGATGAACAACAGGAAGTCCTGGGTTGGTGAAGCGAAGAACCCATGGCTCCTGAACGCGCTGCTGTTGATTTCGCTCGGAGTATTTGGTTACTTGTGTGTCGTGGAAATCACCGATGCCTTGAAATGACGAACGGGGGCGAACCATGAAGATTTTCCTTCTTGCACTGGTCCTGTGTTGCGCGCCGGTCCGTGCCCAGCATGCACCGTCGTGGCGAATCGATGCCGGTCTCACCTACTCCGCATTCCAGCAGCAGGTCAAAGCGATGGTGGGGGATCCCCGGGGAGAGCGCCTCGTGAACGAGACACAATTCGGGATGATGCTGATGGGAACCTCCCGCGTATGGGAGACCGTCAGCGCGGGCCTCTTTCTACAGTTCGATCGCGGGAACCGGCATGCTGCCCGGTTCGACGGGTTCGATCCTCAAACGGGAAAAACCGTGACACGCGAGAAGATCGGGGGCGACTATAACGAATTCTGGGCCGGGCCTTTCCTCCGTGTGCAATGGAAACAACTGTTTGGCGAATTGGGATACGGGTTGATCGGCTTCCGCAACGATGACGCTCGGGACGACCTTCCCTCCGAGACCGGCGATGCGAGCGGATCGCTCCAGCTTTCGGCAAGAATTGCATGGCTTGCAGGAGTGGGTGCCGCGGTGGAGATTTTCGAGGATGTGGATCTCGTTCTTCGCATGGAATACCGCTTGCGATACTACGACAAGCGCGAGGGGGAGCCGTTCAAGGATATGATCGAGCACGGGACACAAAATTTTACCCCCTTTTTTGGAGTCGCGTGGAGGTTCTAGACCTGCCTCCCGTCGACGCAGACCACTCCTGATAGCACTTCACTGGAAATCCGGCGTAATACTTTGGATAACGCATATCATTACCTTCTTCTCTTCGCGGTCGGAGTCGTCTCCGGCTTCCTCAACGTCATGGCGGGCGGCGGGTCCACGCTTGCGCTCCCCGCGCTGATTTTCATGGGACTCGATAGCGGTCTCGCCAACGGGACCAACCGCGTCGCCATCCTGATCCAGAACATCTTTGCCGTCGCGTCGTTTCGAAAGCTGGAGGTGCATGCTTTCAAGCAAAGCCTGAAGTTCACCCTCTGGGCGCTCCCCGGTGCAATCATCGGCGCCATCGTGGGGGTGACGATCAGCGACGCCTGGTTCCAGCGTATCCTCGGTGTGGTCATGATTGGGACAATCATCACGATCCTTCTCCCGCAATCAGAGAAACGGAGTGAACCGACGGAGGCAGACAGAAAACGGGAGAAGTGGATCTACCCGGCGATGTTCGCCATCGGCTTCTACGGTGGGTTCATCCAGGTCAGTGTCGGGTTCCTCTTCATGGCCGCTCTTTATTATCTGATGAGAATGAACCTCGTGTACGTCAACATGCATAAGGTCACGATCGTGATGATCTACATGGTGCCGGCCCTCGCCATCTATGCCTTCACCGGCAATGTGGACTGGCTGCTGGGGCTCATCCTAGGCGCCGGGAGCGCCGTGGGGGGATGGTGGGCAGCGCACGCCTCCGTCAAGGGGGGAGAAAAAATCATCCGCATGGCCCTTGCCGTTGCAATCTTCATCATGGCGTTGAAGCTCTTTGAGGTTTTTTAGAATTGATTATGCTGGAAGGAGTGCATCTCTACCAACCCCTCCGTCCCATCACAAAAAGTGATGGGACACCTCCCCTTATCAGGGGAGGAAAAGGAAAGAACAAAGCGAAAACAAATCGTAAACATTTCACACGAGATCATGAAAGGAAAACCCGTGAAGCATTTTTCGCGTTTCTTATTTTTTGTAGCCCTCTCTTTGGCCACTCTATCATTGACCTTAGGTCAAACACCTATTCCATCAAACTATGACTCTCTCGCGCAGGCGATCGTCCGGGAGGCGCTCGGATCGAACCACTCGTATGCCCTCCTGAACGACCTCGTGATAAAAGTCGGCAATCGCCTGAGTGGTTCCCCGGCCAATGCAAAGGCGGTGGCATGGGCCAGGAATACCATGGAGCGGCTTGGATTCGAGAATGTCCGGCTCGAGCCGGTGATGGTTCCGAAATGGGTCCGGGGAAATGTGGAAGAGGCGTTCATTCTCCATCCGGATGGGAAGCAGGAAAGATTGAATATTGTCGCTCTAGGGGGCTCGATCGCAACTCCGAACAAGGGGATTACGGCCGGGGTCGTTGAGGTGAAATCATTTGAAGAACTCCGCTCCCTGGGCGCGGCCGCGAAAGGGAAGGTCGTCTTTTTCAACAGGCCGATGGACCGAACGCTGATGACCACGTTTGCCGGATACAGTGGCGCCGTCAATCAACGGGGACGCGGTGCGGTGGAAGCGGCTTACGCCGGCGGCGTTGCAGCGATCGTCCGCTCCATGACCACACGGCTGGACGATGTGCCGCACACCGGCGGCATGGGGTACGCCGACACCGTAGCCAAAGTCCCGACAGCAGCGGTGAGCACGGTAGGGGCCGAACGATTGAGCGCCCTTTTAAAAGAAGGAAAGAACATCCGTCTTCAAATCAAACTTTCTGCCCAATCGTTTCCGGATGTCGAGTCGGCGAATGTGCTCGGAGAGTTGCGCGGTACGGAGAAACCGGAAGAGGTTGTGGTTATCGGCGGACATCTCGATAGTTGGGACAAGGGCCAGGGCGCGCACGATGACGGAGCGGGATGTGTGCATGCCATCGAGGCGCTGCGAATTCTGAAGTCGCTTGGCCTGCAGCCAAAGCGGACCATCCGCGCCGTCATGTTCGCGAACGAAGAGAACGGTCTTCGCGGCGGAACAGCCTACGCGGCACAAGAGCGACTGGGTGAAAAACATATCGCTGCCATCGAATCGGATGCCGGGGGATTTGCCCCGCGTGCGTTCGGCGTCTCCGAACCAGCGTACGAGAAGGTACTCGCCTGGGCATCGGCTCTCCGGTTCGTCGGCATCGACCGGGTTCAGCGCGGCGGAGGTGGAGCGGATATTGGTCCATTGATGCGCAAAGGTGTGCCCGGCCTGGGACTGATCCCGGAAGGACACCGGTATTTCGACTACCATCATTCCGACAGCGACACGATCGACAAGGTGAATGAGCGGGAGCTGGCTCTCGGCTCGGCGGCGATGGCTTTGATGGCGTGGCTGGTGGCGCAAGAGGGGTTGTAGCATAGTTTTTTTACTGTTTGCTGTTAACGCCGTACGTTTCGGTGAGCCAAGATCCAAATAGAAAAATGCTACGCATTTCTTGTTAATAGGCCTCCGGCTGTTCACGGTTCACCAACCAGGCCTTACCCACGAAGATTCCATGAACAAAAAAAGAACCGCCCTCGCCATCGGCGCCCATCCGGACGACATTGAATTCCAGATGGCGGGTACGTTACTACTGCTCGAACGCTCGGGTTATGAGATCCATTACATGAACCTCGCCAGCGGCAATTGTGGCAGTGCAAGACATGACGCGGCGACCATCCGGCGCATCCGTCTCCGGGAGAGCCGGCGGGCCGCAGGTATCCTCGGCGCACAGTTTCACAAGCCGCTGTGCGACGACCTTGAGATCCTCTACGAACTGAAAACCCTCCGCCGCCTTGCGTCAATCATCCGGGAGGTGCGTCCGTCGGTGGTCCTGACACATCCGCCGGTCGATTATATGGAAGATCATACCGCTACCTGCCGGTTGGTCGTTACGGCTGTGTTCGCGCGGGGTATGCGGAACTTTCGGACCATCCCGGTCCGTCCGGCAGCACAGTATGATGTAACCCTCTACCATTGCATGCCTCACACACTGCGCGATCCACTGAGACAACGGGTGCTCCCCGGAGCGTTCGTCAATATATCGACTGTTCAATCGGTTAAGATGGAAGCTCTGAGGGCCCACCAAAGCCAGCAGGGCTGGCTCGATGCAAGCCAGAAACTCGATTCGTATGTGCAAACCATGGAGGAGATGGCGCGGGAGCTTGGGCGCATGTCGAAGAAATTCCGCTACGCCGAAGGATGGCGACGGCATTCGCATGCCGGGTTCGGAGAACCGGACGACGACCCGTTGAAAGTGCTCGGGAAGGACTACCTGATCAATACCCTCTATGAACGCTGATTTCGCGGATTTACGCGGATGGACGCGGATGAACGCGGATTACGCTGATCGGTACGGAGGAGTGATTCCCAATGCATCGTCCGTGGTTAAAGAAGTATTTTTTCACCACGGATGACACACCGAAAGACACGGAAAAAAAGAAAGAAGTTGAATTTTCAATATCAGTGCTTATCTGTGTGCCATCCGTGGATAAATCCCCTTAGCCTTTCCCACAATACCATGACACCCCATGCCACGCAAGCTCAGCTCACTCGCCCCCGACTGGTGGGATTACACCACGCTCGACCCTGAGATTATCCGGGACGCTGCCAAACTTACGCCGGAGGATATCCTCAAACTCTCCCGGCCCGGTTTCAAGGTTGTCTTCTACGATACGCTCGAGGAGTTTTATTGCGCCGAGGCGCTCGAATATGTCGAAGCCTGGAAGCAATCGACCGACGATAACCCCGTCGGTGTGTGCGGCCCCATTGGTCCGACTGAGCAACTTCCGCTCGTCGCACGTATCGTCAATGCGATCGGACTGAAATTGCATACCGCCCATTTCTGGGGGATGGACGAGTGGGCCATCGACAGCAAGGAGGTTCCCCCCACACATCCTCTCTCCTTCGAACGCTGTGACCGTGAGCTTTGCTTCAATCGCATCGACAAGAAGCTCGTCATGCCGGACGACCATCTCCACTTTCCCAAAGCGGACACCGCGGCATATAGGGAAAGCTGGGAAGAGGCGCGCTGCGCTGTGATGCAGGGGGGTCAGGGAGACATTAAGCACTGGGCTTTCAATGATCCGGTTCGACGGCAGGGGAATTACAGCGATGCACCCCCCACTCCGGAGGAATACCGCCGGCTCGCCACCCGGCTGGTCGATCTCCATCCGGTCACCATCATGCAGAATGCGCGCACGTCCGGAGGGGGCAACGTGAGCATGGTGCCTACGCAAGCCATCACGGTCGGGCCGGTAGAGACGTGGAAAGCCGAGAAGGTATCGATCTGGCACGCGGGAAACCATGACAATCCGTTCGGTCAGCGCCTGACGCCATTCATGATTTCGAAGAGGTTTGTCGACACCTCGGTTCCGATGTCGCTCCTCGCCGATCACCCGAACGTGCAGTTCAATTACTACCGTGGCGGCATCGGCACCTGTAGCGTAGCAATGCATTGAAGAACGAGAGGGGGCCAGAGAACCATGCCTTTAACAATGATTGAAGAGGTGCTGGAAAAAAACCTTGATGGTGGTGTTGGATCTACCGACCCCTCCGTCCCGTCACAAAAGAAGTGACGTGACACCTCCCCTTGGCAGGGGAGGAAAACAAAGAACAACGCGATGATGCAAGTTTCCCCCCACGCTTCTCATTTTTGATTCATTCCCTCCTTCCAAGACCTAAGAACCCGACGGCATTCCCATACCGAAACCGGGAAACCATTCCCCCTCTCCAATCATAAGAAGTAGGAATTGAGCGACGACCGCGCCTGGATGGGGTGGCACAGAACATGTGCCGGTCTCTCTGCGGGAGCGGCTTCGTAAGAGCGACACTCCACGATGCAGTTCGAAGCCCTCTCCGAAATCGCTTGACGTTTGAAGCGTCTGACGATTCTGTTATCCACCCCCTTGTCATGAGTCGACGCTTGTTTCTCAGCCCTTGAGAACCTTGGTGAAGCTGTCTCAAACCATACAGAGATCGGTCCACCGGACACTCGTTCCTCCGCGGGATTCCTTTCGATTCCATCCCCCCATCCGTCCGGTCAACGGCACGCACATATTGTTCCCAACAGTCGAAACAGACACAATCACTCAACCATAAAGAGAGCGAAGCTGTATTCTCTTCACTCCGGCGGTTCCGTCGTTGCACGAGTCATGGACGGCTCTCTTCATTCCATGCACGATGCACCGGCGGCGCCCCGCATTCTCACTCACGCAAGGAGGTCCTATGCCAGAGAATATTATTGTTCAGGATACCCGAACGGGTAAAAATCATGAATTTCCAAAAGAGATGGCCTTGCCGGATCACATGATCATCGTGGACAGCCGGACCAACAAGGAATATCCGGTTCCCATTCAGAACGGAACGATCAAAGCGATGGATCTGCGCAAGATCAAGGTCTCGGACGACGACTTCGGTTTGATGACGTACGATCCGGCCTTCATGAACACCGCCTCATGCCAGAGCAAGATCACCTTCATCGACGGCGACAAGGGGATCCTGCGCTACCGGGGCTACCCGATCGAGCAGCTTGCCGACCGGTGCACGTACCTGGAGGTCGCCTACCTCATCATTCACGGCGAGTTGCCGACGAAGACACAGCTTGCCGACTGGACACACAACATCACGGTCCATACGCTCCTTCACGAGAACGTGAAGAAATTCATGGACGGTTTCAACTACGACGCGCACCCGATGGGGATGCTGATCAGCACGCTCGCAGCCCTTTCCACGTTTTACCCCGATTCGAAGAACATCCAGGACGCTGCGACCAGAAAGCATCAGATCTACCGTCTCATCGGAAAGATGCCGACCATCGCCGCGTTCGCCTACCGGCATCACCGGGGTCTGCCGTTCGTCTATCCGGACAACGACCTGAGCTACCCGGCGAACTTCCTGAGCATGCTGTTCAAGATGACGGAAAAGAAGTACGAGGTGAACCCGATCCTCGAGCGCGCCCTGGACATTCTCTTCATCCTCCACGCCGATCATGAACAGAACTGCGGCACGAACGCGATGCGCAGCATCGGAAGTTCTCATGCCGATCCGTTCGTTTCCACCGCCGGCGCCGCTGCGGCCCTCTACGGCCCGTTGCATGGAGGCGCCAACGAGCAGGTACTGCGCATGCTCCGCGAGATCGGCTCGAAGGACAACGTGCCCGAGTTCGTAAAGCGGATCAAGGCCGGCGAGGGAAAGCTGATGGGATTTGGACACCGGGTCTACAAGAACTACGACCCGCGCGCCAAGATCATCAAGGAGACGGCCGACAAGGTGTTCGAAGTGACCGGCCGCAACCCGTTGCTGGATATCGCCACGGAACTCGAGAGGATCGCGCTCCAGGACGAATACTTCATGAAACGGAAGCTGTACCCGAACGTCGATTTCTATTCCGGCATCATCTACGAAGCGCTCGGGTTCCCGTCGGAAGCCTTCACCGTCCTGTTCGCCATCCCGAGAACGTCCGGATGGCTCGCACAGTGGGAGGAGATGCTGCTCGATCCCGAGCAGAAGATCGCCCGCCCGCGGCAGATGTATACCGGGTACGATACGCGGAACTTTGTCCCGATCGAAAAACGCAAATAGCACGGTCTTAAAAAACCTGACACAAAGGCACCAAGGAAAATATTGGATTTGAATTGCATCGTCGGATCGTTTTCCAAAGCATTCGTGTCTTTGTGACTTCGTGGCAAATAAATCTGAACGGAGGATCTCATGAAAATTTCAGTGATCGGAGCCGGGAATGTCGGTTCCACAACTTCCCTTCTGCTCGCGCAACAGCGGCTGGGGGAGATATGGTCCCTCGATATCGTTGAGGGCATGCCGGAGGGAAAGGCCCTGGATATGGCCGAAGCCGGCCCGGTTGCCCGCTTCGAAAGCCGTATGCATGGCACCGGCAACTTTGAAGATCTTGTCGGTTCGGATATCGTCGTCATCACCGCGGGACTCGCGCGCAAGCCCGGGATGTCCCGCATGGACCTGCTCACCAAGAACGCCGATATCGTCGGCACGGCCGCCCGCCATTGTGCGCGGCTGGCTCCGAAGTCGATCATCGTCGTCGTCACCAACCCGCTCGATGTCATGACCTACGTTGCATGGAAGGAAAGCGGGTTCCCGAAGGAGCGGGTCGTCGGGATGGCGGGAGTTCTGGATTCCACGCGGTTCCGGTACTTCGTCGCAGCGGAGCTAAATGTCTCCGTTGAAGATACGCACGCGATGGTGCTGGGGGGCCACGGCGATTCGATGGTCCCGCTCCCCCGCTACACGACCGTCGCAGGCATTCCCATTACCCAGCTCCTCCCCCCGGATGCGGTGAAACGGCTCGTCGACCGGACGAGGACGGGAGGGACGGAGATCGTCAACCTGCTGAAGACGGGGAGCGCTTATTTCGCCCCCGCCGCTTCGGTCGCGGTCATGGTCGAATCGATCGTCTTCGACAAGAAGCGCCTCCTGCCGGCGTCCACCTATCTCGATGGACAATTCGGGTTGAAGGAGGTCTTCGTCGGGGTGCCGATCATCCTCGGTCGCGAGGGAGTGGAACGGATCGTCGAGATCGAACTGACCGACGAAGAGAAGGCCGCCCTTGCAAAATCGGCCGCCGACGTGAAATCCGGTATTGACGATTGGATGAAGGCGACGCAGGGTGCAACCGCCCGGTGAGGCGTTTCACTCTGGATTCTATTCACTGCGGAGACGCGGAGAGCACGGAGGTTGGACCTGTGCCAACATTGGATTGAAAACCGGTCCAAAAATATTTTCTCCGCGTTCTCTGCGTCTTTGCGGTAAAAAAACCAGGTAGGATGAGAATTTCCCGATCTCTCCCCCGCATCGTTCAGGCGTTCATCGCCCTCCCCCTCCTGTGTGCATTCTTCCTCCCTGCATGTGAATCGACAACGGAACCGACTCTCCCGCGCTGGGAACTGCTGACGAACACCCCATGGCGCAGCCAGAAGGTCGTCGTCCTCGGACCGCTCCAGGGGCAATCGACCGACATTACCTCCAGCTTCCCGGCCCTCACCATCGCGTTCGGCAAGGAGGGAACCTATGCCTCCAGTGTGCAAAACGGGACATGGGAGCTGATCGAGAACGATACAAAGATCCTCTTCGATAAGGGGCTTGTCTCGCAAACAACGGCCGAGATCGTCGAGTTGGACCCGACCAGGCTCCGGACGAAACTGACGCTCCCGCTCAACAACCAGCCGACGCCTCTCGAAATGACGTTCACACCGTCGGAAACGCCGATCACGGGGAACGCGCCGGAGCTGAACTTCGAAACGCTCTGGAATGAATACAATACGCGCTACTCGTTCTTCGGACTGAAGAAGATCAACTGGGACTCCCTCTACTCCGTCTACCGCCCGCAAGTCACCTCGATGACCGGGGACCCGACTCTTTTCCAGATCATGGCGTCTATGCTCGACCACCTGAAGGACGGCCACGTCAACTTGATCACCCCCTTCGGATCCTACGCGTACCGGGGATGGTACAGCAACTACCCGACGAATTTTCCCGGCCTGAGCGCAACAGCCCGGTACCTCACCACCGACTATGGGACGACTGCCGGCGGGGCGATGCGATACGGCAAGATCTCCACCGACATCGGGTACCTGTATGTCGGGCCCAATTTCACCGGCGACCAGAACACCTGGTCTCAGGGGATCGACCGGGTGATCGACTCTTTAAAGAATATGAACGGCATCATCCTCGATATCCGGAACAACGGCGGGGGGAGCGATGCCCTGGCGAGGATCGTGGCAAGCCGTTTCGCAGACCAGGTGCGGGTATTCAGTTATATCGCGTGGAAGAATCAGGGACCGAACCATAACGATTTTACCGATATGCAACCGCTCACCCTCGAACCGGCGGGGGTGAGGCGTTTCCTCAAGCCGGTCGCACTTCTTACGAACCGTCGGACTTTCAGCAGCGCCGAGGAGGCCGTTTTGATGATGCGGGTGATGCCGCACGTCACCGTCGTCGGCGATACAACCGGCGGCGGCTCCTGGAACCCGATGATCTTACAGCTTCCAAACAGTTGGACGTACTGGGTCCCGCGATGGATCATGTACACCGCCGAGCAAACCACCTACGAAGGGACCGGCCTTTTCCCCGATATTCCTCTCTGGATCACTCCCGCCGATTCCGCCGCGGGCCGCGACGCCATTCTCGAACGCGCTCTTCAGCATCTGCGTTGAAGTGATGCATCTGCTAACCCCTCCGTCCCATCACAACAAAAGTGATGGGACACCTCCCCTTTGCAGGGGAGGAAAAAAGATGCGCGGGTTAGAAGCACGAGGTGGTGCAGGAGCAATCTTGATGGTGGTGTTGAGTCTACCGACCCCTCCGTCCCGTCACAAAAAGTGACGAGACACCTCCCCTTGACAGGGGAGGAAAAAAGATGCGCGGGTTAGAAGCACGAGGTGGTGCAGGAGTAATCTTGATGGTGGTGTTGAGTCTACCGACCCCTCCGTCCCATCACAACAAAAGTGATGGGACACCTCCCCTTTGGAGGGGAGGAAAAAGGCGACAAGGCACTAACACACGTGTTCGCTGGCTACTCTTCGGTATGACAGACGTTTGTTCTGCGCCGGAGAGTCTCTCCTGAAAAAATAGTTGTTCTGTTTCATACGTGACGCATCCCGCGATTCGTGCACTCCTTCGTTGTTTTTCTCCCAATTGTTCTCTACACTCGCAGAGTCAACAGCCCGGTTTATACTGGCCACAAAATCCGAAGCACGAAATCCTAAACAAGCACGAAGTCCAAAATCACAAATCCAAATCGAGCAATTTGGGATTTGTGTATTGAGACTTCTGAAAAATTCTAAATTCAATGTCATTCCGAGCGAAGCGAGGAATCTCACCATTGAATTCAAAGCACAAAACGAGATTCCTCGTCGCTTCGCTCCTCGGAATGACAAGTTAATTTGATTTTTCAGATGTCTCGTATTGGAATTTGTTTAGTATTTCGATATTCGGATTTCGTGTTTGCTCTCCTGAATAGTATCATCCATTAAACCTCCACCCACTTCAATAATACCAGCCCCATGAATCGTCGCGACGCGCTGAAGTACGTCGGTGCCACCATCGGCACCCAACAAATCTCCGGCACCCTGAGTCCTTCGCCTCGCTCAGGATAAACTCCGTCGAAGGGCCGGAGGCTTCTTACTGAGGATCGCGTCAGCGATCCACTTCTTGGATCAGAGCTTATCTGAATTAGCCTTTCCGTTTCATCGTTCGACGGAGTTTATTCCGTCACCTGGTTCATCGTTCGACTTCGCTCACGATGACGTGGTTTTTGATTTGCTCTGCCTGAATAGTAACAGCCAACAAACTACCCCTCACTTAAATGATACCAGAGCCATGAATCGTCGCGACGCGCTGAAGTACGTCGGTGCCACGATCGGCACCTAACAAATCTCCGGCACCCTGAGGCCCATCGCCATGGTGAGCGAAGTCGAACCAGGCGACGGGACTTACGATGACGTGTTTTTTTGATTTGCTCTACCTGAATAGTAACAGCCAACAAACTACCCCTCACTTAAATGATACCAGAACCATGAATCGTCGCGACGCGCTGAAGTACGTCGGTGCCACGATCGGCACCATTCCCTTTGCCAATCTCCCATCCTTCGGGATGTTCGAGCACCAGAGCGTCGTGCTGGATGACGACGTACTAAAGCAACTCGACCGGATCAAATCCGAGCCTGCGTGCCGGTGCGAGGTTCGGATGGAACGGGGGGGCGCACGACTGTTCTTGAACGGGAAGGAGCAGTTTCCCTTCTTCGCCGTCAGTTCGAGTCCGCTCCGCACGGCGCCAAGCTACCGGAAGGCGGGCATCCGCTTCCTGCATCCGCTGATCGGTCCGGAAGTCGGCTGGACGGGGCCGGGCAAATACGACTGGTCGCAGTTCGACAAGTACTTTGCGAAACTGCTGGAGCTTGTCCCGGACGCGTACATCCTCCCCCGCGTGCACCTGTATGCGCCGGTCTGGTGGAAGGAAGCGCACCCGGAGGAGCTGGTAAAATGCGGCCTTCCCGTTCCGGAGGGGCAATACAAAGCCCCCGCGCAGTTCATCGAGCCGGAGTCGGGGTTTAACTGGACCTCGATGTTCGATTCGTACGCTGCATCGTTCGCCTCGGAGCTTTGGAAAAAGGAAACCGGCGAGATGCTGCGGAACTTCCTGCGCCACATGGAAGCTTCGCCGCTCAAGAGCCGGATGATGGGCTACCAGGTCTCCGGGATGCACACCGGGGAGTGGCATTACATCGGCTGCGGCTCGATACCGGACTACAGTGTCCCGATGGAGAAGGCAGCGGGACCGATCCCTTCGGTGGAGCGGCGGATCAACAAAGGGGGACCGTTGATGCGCGATCCGGCAAAGGACCGGGACATCATCGAGTTCTACCGCAAGTATCATAAGAACACGGCAGAAACGATTGCCGGTTTTGCGAAGATCGTAAAGGAAGAAACCGGCCGGCGCGTCATCTGCGGGACCTTCTTCTGCTACGTGCTGGAAAACGTGATGATCCAGGAGGCGGGACACTTAGTGCCGGAGCCGGTGCTGCACTCGCCCGACTTCGATTACATCGCCACGCCGTACACCTACCAGCGGAGCAACGTGCCGGGGAACCAGCGGTGGGACAGCGACGTAATCGACGATGCGGGGAACCTGCTGGGCCGCGCCCGCGGCGTTGGGGGCGACGGCGCCTACCGGATTTTGAGCGAATCGATGCGGCGAAACAACAAGATGTTTATTTCGGAGATCGACCCCAGTACGTATGTCGAGTCGTACCGGCGAAGCGAGGGGGGCTCCGGTTCGGACACCGTGGAAGGGACGCTAAAGATCCTCCGCCGCGACATCGGGCAGGTGTTCGCCACGGGGCATGCCGGCTGGCTGTTCGACTTCGGGCATTACAGTCCGCCGTTCAAGGCCAACAAGAGCTGGTTCGACGACCCGCCGATGACGAAAGAGATCAAGTCACTGATGGAGCTCGGGGAGAAACACCGCTCGAAGCTTGATATCAGTCCGGTTTCCGAGATCGCGGCGGTGTACGAGCCGAAGAGCTGGCTTGCCACGCAGCACTGGAAGGCGGAGGAGCCGTGGGAGGGATTCGGCATCGTGATCAGCGATTTCATCGGGCACTGGATGGTGAACTCGCAAGCGCGGACGATTCACCGCGTCGGCGCTCCGGCCGACTTCGTTTACCGGTTCGACCTGAAGCCGGAGGACCGTTCGAAGTTCAAGCTCTTTTTGATGGTGAACACGTTTTACCTGACGCCGGAGGAGGTGCAGAACCTTCGGTCGCTCTTTAGAGGAAGCGGTGCGACGGTAGTCTGGTTTTATGCGCCCGGGTATATCGGTCCGGATAAATTCGAGCCGTCACAGATGGAAGCGCTGACCGGGTTTACGTTCAAAAGGATCGACGAGCCGGGTCCGATGATGATCCGCTGCAAGATCGACGATAGCGGCACCAAGTTCTACCGCGACTTCGGCGTAAAGAAGCCCCACTACCCGCGCTTTGCCGTTGTGCCGGGCGAGGACAAGTCGATACGGGTGCATGGCATCTGGAGCGACAACGAGGAGATCGCGTTTGCGAGCAAAGAGCACGATGGGTTTACGTCGTACTATGTGGGGACCGGGCCTGTGCCGGTGGAGGTGTTGAGGTGGATTGCGGCGAAGGCAGGGGTGGTACTTTGGAGCTCGAAGCCGGATAACGTGAGGGCGACAAAAGGGGCGGCGATGGTTGTGGCGACGGATGATGGAGAAAGGGTTGTGAGGCTTCCTGTGCCGATGGCTCTTGCGGAGGGGGGATCTGCAAAGATCGAGCATCGGTTGATAATGGAGTACGGAGAGGTCAGGCTGTTTATCAAGACCTGACAGGTTTCCCTTCTGTGTTCGCAATGAAACCTGTCAGGTCTTTTCCATGCGAGCGAAGGAGAAATGCACCGGCGGGTGCGTCCCATTAAACCCGGTCAACTTGTGTAAGGCGATACCCTTAGTTGCACACTCCTTCATGCGTCATCAGCGCGTCTCCGGCCCTCCGGCTATTCGAGATAGCTCTTCAACGAGCGACCGATGAGATCCGTCCACCCTTCCGCAAAGTTGTTCCTCGCGAAGTCGGGATTCTCCTTCGGGAAGGTTTCCAGTCCCGCATGGGTCAGTCTCACCCGCGTCGTCTTTCCTTCCGCAAAGAGCTCGAACGTGACGAATGAATTCCCTTCGTACCCGTCGTACCGCCAGCTGTACGTCAGTTTGTTCCCGGGGACCACTTCGGTCACTTTGCAAAGGTGGAGATACTGTTTTTCCGGGGGACCACCGTAGAACCGGAATTCGAATCCGACTTCGGCTTTGAACTCCGCGAGATCGAAGTACCATTGTTTCATCTCTTCCTTCTCGGTGATCGCTTTCCACACTTTTTCGATGGGTGCGTTGAAGACGCGTTCGACAACCAGCGGTGGAGTATTCATTGCCCTTTTCCTCTGTTTATTGTATTAATGGGGATTACAGCCCGGCTCAGGAATATTTTGATCATGGCTAAAGCCCGCGCCTGGTTTGGATTTTGATACCCCGACATAAATGTCGGGGTTCGTATTATGTTTTTCAGCGCGTGGATGCTTTATTCTCATGTTCTTTTGCTGCCGCGTTTTTCTTCTTTTGCCTGGAGTTCATTCAGATAGTGTTCCAGCGCGTCAAATTTTTGTTCCCAGATTGCTCGATATCGTTCCACCCAATCCGAGACTTCCCCGAGCCGGTCCAGCCGCGCCTGGCAGTACCGCTCGCGCCCCCGGCCTGTAATTTCCACCAACCCGCATTCGGAGAGGATTTTGATATGCCTGGAGATCGCCGGGCGGCTTATCCTGAATTTCTCCGCAACGCCGTTCAGCGTCAGCGGCTGATGCGCGAGGAAACTCAGTATTGTTCTTCTGTTGGGATCTGCTATGGCTTGGAAAACGTCTCTTCTCATAATTCTCGTGGTGTTGTGTAACTGATTGGTTACATATTAAGAAGGTTGAGATCAAAAGTCAAGTGTTTTGGAAAAAGGGAGGGGCGCTTCGGCACAACCAAGACCTGACAGGTTTTTCCTTCGGTGTAACCGGTCGGGTCTTTTCCCAGCATCTCAGTTCCAATAAGACAATTGTTTTCAACCACAAGGGGTACAGAGATCACAAAAATTTCATAAAGTTTTCCTTTGTGCTCTTTGCGATTTTTTGCGGCAATTTTTTTTGAGATAGGTTCTTTGTACCTTTGCGGCCAGAACGACCACAACAGAATGACAACCGAACCCGGGCAAACGAGGAACCTTGAAAAGGGGATCAAACTCCGCCATGCGGTGGCGCTGTACGTCAGCTCCGTTCTCGGATCCGGCGTACTGGTTCTGCCGGGACTTGCCGCGCAGCTTGCCGGGCCGGCCTCGCTTGTGGCGTGGGGCGTCCTCTCCCTTGCAAGCTATCCGTTTGCCTACACCTTCGCCTCGCTTTCCTCCCGCAACCCGCAATCCGGCGGCATCTACGGGTTTGCGAAAGAGAGCTTTGGTTTCCCCGTTGCGGTGGTGAGCGGCTGGTTGTTTGCGTTTTGGTATATCACCGGCGGCCCGGCCGTGACCCTGATCGCCGCCTCGTACCTCGCGTATGCCTTTCCGATGAGCCGGTTTGCGATCTTCGCTGTCGCCGGCGTTGTGATCTGTCTTGCCTTCGTCATTAATTATAAAGGGATTGTGTTCAGCAATAAGATCCAGTTGGGTGTGGTTGTTTCCATCATCGGATTACTGCTGACGGCGGTGGTGGCTTCACTCGGTTCCATGAGGACCACGAATTTTGTTCCATTCGCCCCGAATGGGTTTCTGCCGATCGGGACCGCAGCCGCGCTTATCTTCTGGTCGTTCCTCGGCTACGAGAATGTCTCGAACGTTGCGGAGGAATTCGAAGACCCGCGCAGAGACTTCCAGCGGAGCATCCTCCTGAGCGTGGTTCTCATCAGCGGGCTTTACTTGGGTGTTGCGGTGGTGACCGTCGGGACACTGGCCTACAAAGCCGGAGGAAGCGTCGCCCCGTTTGCCGCGATCTTCTCGGGGATCTTCGGAAGCCACGGAGCGGTGGGAACGGCAATCCTCGCCGTCGTCATCATCTTTGCGACGGTGAATGCGTATACGGCCGGGATGTCGAGAGTTATACTCGCCGTTGCCCGTGACCGCGGGTTGCCGAAATGGCTCGACCACATCGACCCGAAAACAGGGACTCCGACACGAAGCCTGATGATGCTTTCCGGATTGTCTCTCTGCATGCTCGCCTTCTATTACTTCTTCGATGTGGATCTTCAGACAGCCTTGCTGATTCCCAGCGGCTCGGCGGTCCTGGTGTATATCATAGGCTCGGCGGCAGGGATCAAATTGCTCAAGGACAAGGGATGGAAAAGAGCGCTCCCATGGATTTCCCTAGCGCTCTCGGTTGTATTGCTCCCTTTCGTCGGGGTGCTCGCGTTGGCATCGGTCGTATTCGGTATGGCGGGGTTTGGCTATGTTTGGATGAGGAATAGAGCGAAAGGTAATTCGGAGGGGCGATGAAGTTGAAGTTGAGGGATGATGTCGATGGAGCGTGGGGAGGTGAGGCTGTTTTGAAGAAGAGATATTGTTTTAGCACAACCAACTCAGTTCCAGTTGGACGTCCTGAGTATCAAAAAATGTCTAATTCAACATTTTTAAATTACCAACCAACTTCCAAGGGCAGAGATAACAGCCGAAAGAAGGAGCCATTTTAACTTCTCTGCTGATTTCTTAGGATCGACGAAAGAATTGTTGATCCCCGCAAGTTTGAATAGGTTTGCAAACATAAAAAAACTCACCCATAATGCGACCATGCCGATCACGAACTTCTGATTGGACAGATATTGTATTCCGATCAGATATAGCAACCAGACTACCCCTAGAAGCAAAAACCAGAACCCTATTCTATAAAGATCAACCTTCGCAGCATTCCATTCATACCTACCTTTATCGGCCTTATATCTTTGCTCAGCAAGACGAACAATATACTCCTCGGTTTTTCCCTCCACTGCAAATTCGTCAAATCGGCTTGGAAATCCAACAAGAGTCTCAACGTTAGTTATAGTGTTCGCGTAGCCGTTGAGAAGTAATCCAAGAAGGATTCGGAGCCTCTCTGACACTCGATCATCCAACGAGAGTCCGTTTTTGATGACCAGCAAAGGGATCGCTTTCATTTCTGGATTCTTAAGAAACTCAGCTTTCAAATATTCAAAACAACGCTTGAGAAGATCCAAATCGCCAGTTGACCCTTCACAATTCAGAATGCCAAAGATGGTAAGCTCGTAGTGCTCCGGAATTACGTTCTGCCACCTGATGAAAAGCCAAGGCTCGTATTTTTTGCTTAGTTTATCAACTTGAGCCGGGTTGAATTTCACACGTAATGTGTTCGCCCCGATCCACTCCCCCCTTTTATTGTAGTCCTTATAAATGTAATTAATTAGAACTTTCGCTTCGGAGGAAATGCGTTTCTTGAACATATATTGTTTTTTATCTTATAATGTTCGAATATGATGATGGCAGATGAGCAAGGTTTACCAGCCTTCATTATAGCGGGCGACGGTTTTGTCCTGATGTATAAAGTGCATCGGATGAGCAAAACCGTTGAGCGACGTTAACTGTTTTCAAATTGCGTTTTACCCGAGCCTATCAAAAGACGGAATGCCGTTGTTGCCGTTTGTTAGTTGGCATTTGGCGCCAAGTGTTTCTTGGTGATGTCGGAAAACGGATCTAAGAAAGGCGACAGAGTCTGAGGAGGCTTATCAGAACCTTCAAGCCAAGGGGCGAGGTATCGATTAAGCAAGAACAGAATGACAACGGTCGCCAACACAGTATAAAGCGAGATGCCGAGTTCCACTAGCATCGCCACCATCGCTGATAGTATAGACCAACCAATAACACTCCTGAAAAATGGCGGGTGGTCGGTAGACACTTGAATGTGACTACAGCCTTTGACTGTGCCTTCAAGAGAGATTTTCGTCAAAGCATCCCCTGTGTGTAATACCATGACAACGAGACCTTGTTTAGGGTCAATGAAATCAAATTTAATAGTTATAGGTCGCTCAGAGTTCGAATTAGTGCCGAGAGCAAACCTGTTTGCAGGTGCGGCTTCAGCCAACGTGCTACAGGAAAGAACGGCGCTTTGAGGCGACAACGAAATGCGTAATGGATCAACTTCAGTGAGATCCGTGTTTCGGATTGTCTCGGTTCCCCCGTTCCAAATCGCTACTTTGGTTGCTGTGAGACGAGGCACTGGTATACCATCGTAGGACACCTCTAGGTTTGGTAATGCCGCTGCTGCATCATTAATAAAGTTAAAACTACGGACAGCATAATAAATACTTTTTTCTCTCCTGCTTTTAATAAAGAAGATTACCGCCAAGACGACGCCGACGATACCGACCAGAAGGCTCACCAGACCGATAATTGGATTACTGGCGACGGAATCAAGGAACTGAGTCATGATAGCAATGTCCATTGAAGTTAATGACAACTTTGGAGAGCCAAATGGCAGCTAACGTTTATGGCAACAATGAAGCGGTTTCGTCCCGAAGCGCTTCGCGCATCGGGATGAGCAAAACCGTTGAGCGAGTGAAGCGAGCCGAATGGGAGCGACGTTGTTGCCATTGAATCGCCAATCGATCTCGTCAAAGAACAGGAACAATCTCGTTTCTATGTCAACGACGGGGGTGAGGACCTTTCGCTTGACTCTGAACTTTTATAAAGTGTTAGCTGCCGTTTGGTCAATGAGCAATGATGCAGCAGCCCTATTTTTTTTGTAACGCATCAATATACTTTTTTGCATCCCAAATCTTATTGTTAACCCTCTCTAAGTCTGAATACTCTAGAAATTCATAAGAATCGGAATCATATTTCTCCAATTTCATTGCGATCGCCCACTTATCCCCGGATACAAACATTGACAGTTGAAAGCCACCGCGCGCAGTAAAACCAATCTCAGTATAGTTGGTCGGTATTGAGGTAGGATAGTTTCTCAGAGTGTTGACTGCTTTTGTCAAAGCATCAATTTCATCGTAGTCCAGAAAAGCACTCTTGGTGCTTGAGCCATACGATTTCCGTACTTCCTTTGATGCCTTGATTCCAGAGGTCTTCTTACCTGTCAATAAATCAACGAATGTCAACACCTCGAATTCCACATCACCGATACTCCCAATCTTTTGGAATTCTTTCTTGATCAAGGTACCAGATTGACTTGAGAATTTTTCAATATTGCTTTGCTCTTTTTCCTTGGCAACCTGACCAACTTGCCCGAGACCATTAGACGTCATAAGAAAAATGACCATCAAACAAGATAGTTGTTGTCGCATACTAACTCCGTTATGCGTGATTTGAGAGGTTCTTTGATTTGTGAATTGCCGCGTCTGTTATCTTTGTCGCACCAAATGGCGCGTAACGTGTTGCCCAACAACGCAGGGCGTGTTATGCGAAGCGCCCAGAGCCATGTTCCTGATGGAATACGCCCCCAACGTCACGCTTCTGCGGCGCGGCTTGTCCGCGTCCGCTGCAAGCGATTGCTAGATAATTTCATTTCCCCGATTTTCTTCTGTTGTCTTCTTTGCATAGCATCTGGCAGTTGGCCGCATTGGTCTTCCCGCCCTCGTGCCAGGGCTTGATGTGATCGCCTTCCATTTCGTCGAATTGAAACTTCTTCTTGCACTTGACGCACACTCCCTTTTGCCTCTCGTACGCTTCTCGTCTCATGTTATCGGAGAACGCGCGGATGTTCAGATGTCTTTCATCCCCATCCAGCACATATGGGTAGATTCCCGATTTTTGCTCCACATCGTCGTCCTTCATCAGCTTGGCAACTTGTTTCTCAAGCTTGTCGGTGTCGAACTCATGGTCCTTGAATTGATTGTACAGGACTCCCCATTGCACGCCCTTCATCTCTCGGCGATACTCTGGAAATGTGGCTTCCACCCATCCGATTACCTTCTGGAAATATTGCCACAGCGGGGTAGCGTTCTTGTCATGCTGATGTTTCGACATGTACTCTTCAATCTTTCCCTCTGAGCGCCATTCGATCGCCGTTTCCAGATACTCCTGCCGGATCGGGCTCCCGCGCATGTAGTCGCTCGCCAGGCCTTGCGCCGCGCATCCCGTCTTGCTGAAATAGCGCTTGGCGTCGGCAGTCCACGGCCCTGCATAGACCGCGTTGCGTAATTCCTGATCTGTGTGTTCTTCGCCGGCGATGTTGATGGTTCTAAACCAATCCAACTTTTCGCTGTCGGTTCCGGAGCAGAAATAGACCATCAATTTGTAATCAAGAATCTGTTGCTGCTGATCGTCTTTCAGGTTGTGGAACGCCAGCCCGTTGATGGAGAAGTCTCCGTTGACGTACTGACAAATTGAAAGCGTTCGCTGTTGCCCGTCGATCACCTCGAAATGTCCGTCCTTGCGGACTGCCCAGTACATCACATTCAGCGGGAAGTTCTTTCGGACACTATCTATCACCGCGTCCCGCTGCTTGTCCTTGTAAATGAACTCCCGTTGATACGGCGGTCGGATGTCGAGCTTACCACCATACGCGAAGACCCCCTCTTCGGCATCATCGTGAAAGCTGTCGAACAGCTTGTTGACTGTGATCTCCTTGAGTTGAATTTTCATTTACGTGGCTTTCTTGTTGCGGATGAACAAGCGCTTAAAGGTTTCTTTCCCATTCAAAAAAGAACCACGGCCGTAAATCCCGTTAGGGTCTTGGTCAATGCCTCGATTGCTTCCAATTATCTCGAATTGCTCTGGGTTATACTTATCGAGAAAAGTCACAGGCACACCCATGACACCCTTGTAATGCATAGGAATATCTGCGGTCTTTGAAACCTCAATCGCATTGTAATTGTCGTATTTTGGAAATTCTCGTGCGTTGTACGTTTTGTACAGAATCAGGTCCTCGTGCCTCTTCTTGATATCAAGATTTGTAAACCAGCAGGTCGTATTTGTGGAAACAATCCTGTTTCCGTGTTCATCGACTCGAGCTTCCGTTCCATGCAATGAGTAATGCTTCGGCACAATGAATCCAGAAAAATTCCTATTACTATTCACCCCGATCCATAGCTTGTTGGCCTTGATCAACTTGAAAATCTCCTTATATGTAATCGCGTTCCAAGTGGCAACAATCAAGAACTTCTTGTCGTACCTCACAAGCTGCGCCACATACTCTCTGAAAAGCGAAAACGGCGGATTTGTGACGACAATGTCCACTTGCTTAAGCAGCTTAATGCATTCCTCGCTGCGGAAATCGCCGTCGCCTTTTAGCTTGTGAATGCCGATTTCATCCGGGTCGGGGACGCGGTTGTTGTTTTTGTCGCCGTTGTATTCGAGGTAGATTCCGTTTTCTGCCGTGTGCTTGCTGAAGAGATCTGCGTCGCAATTCTTGTAGCAGGTGGTGATCAGCTTCTTCAGACCTAGCTGCTCGAAATTGTGGGAGAAATAAACGAAGAAATTGCTGACCTTGGGATCATCGCAGTTACACAGAACGGTCTTATTCTTGAAGTGCTGTTTGTAGTGCCTGAGCTCCTTTTCAATGTCGGAAAGTATTGTGTAGAACTCATCGTTCTTATCGCTCTTTGCCGTGTTCAAATATTTGACTGAGCCCTCTCGTGCCATCTTGATTCGTCCCGTTCGCGACGCTAGCTCGTTCCGCTTGGTCGCCTTGGTGGGGTGCAGGCTTCGATTCAACGGCTTGCTCGACATTCTTCGTGTTTCCCTTCTCGCCTTCTTCTTTGGCTTCACTGTTGTGGCACCTTCGGGTTCCCAGATAACATTGCAGTCTGGCGTTATTTCCAGATAATATACAGAAAAGAAATGCGTGTAAGAAATTATACAACGAGGCGTTACAACCTACGCGTTCTCTTTCGAATAGCTTATATGGATTCGGCATAAGATGCCCATTGGGCTCTGATGGGCTTTGGGCGTTTCGCATAACGTTTGCGGCAACCCGCCTTCGGCGGGCAGCGGTTTTGTCCCGACGCGCGATGGGCACCGGGATGAGCAAAACCGTTGAGCGACATCTACTATTTTCAAACTGAGCTTTAACTGAACCTATCAAAAGACGGAGCGCCAATGTTGCCGCTGTAATGTGCAGTGCCGCCGTCATTTTATTGTTTTCGACTTGCCAACTGTTCTCAGATAAGAGCTGAGTTGTTTCTTCAACTTACGCGCAAGCGCTTTTGCTGAAATGCCACGATTGACTTCTTGAACAATCGAGTTTGGGAAAAGGGCGACGGCTTGGTTCACATTTGTGCGCGTTGTTTCGAATCGTTTGTGCATATCAGGGGTCGAGCCTTTGGGTAATATGAATAGAACGCGTGGAGAGTCTATGCGCAAGATTTGGGATTCAGAGTTGCTGAACCAGACACCCGTTGCGATTTCTGAAACAGCGGCTTTACCTTGAGGATTTGGCTTTGTGTCCGCAGTTGTGTATTCTGACTGAATTATCAAACCGGCGATGATTGCGGTTCGTTCTTGCTGATTGGAATAAATCGGACGAACTGTCTTTTTTGTCAGAAGAAGTCCATCAACGTTCTGTACTGTGTGCCAATCGTATGTCTTATGACATTTGGCGAAAGTGTAGATATCGAACGACCTAGGCTCGATCAGTTTTCGGTCCTTGATGACTTGTTGGATCGCCCTTTTCAATCGGGTCTTAAATTCAGGTGTTGGCATAAATGGCGCTTAAGAATGCGCAGTCAATTCGCAAAGGCGGCATTGCACATAGCGTTTGCGGCAACCCGCCTTCGACGAGCAGCGGTTTTGTCCCGATGCGCGGTGGGCATCGGGATGAGCAAAACCGTTGAGCGACGTCGGCTATTTTCAAACTGAGTTTAAACTGAGCCTATCAAAAGACGGAGCGCCGTTGTTGCCGCTGTTATGGACGGCCACATCGGTACTCAAGTGAATAATCCGGCAATAAAGGGAGCGACCTTTGAAGCGGCTTCTGCAAGTCCAGCTACTGATGCAGCCCTGTTGATTCCTTCCCACAAACCTTGGATTACGGACTTGTTAGGATTGGGTTTAGCCAATTGGTCTTGTATGCTGTCAATGTCTACCACAAGGTCTACTTTTGCATTCTCATCTAGCCTGTCGGATAATTTGATTGCCTCCCTCAAGTCGGAAAGAGCCTCACCAACCTCTCGATAACGAGCGTTGACTTGGTTGCCGTTACCAAGTGTAATTATGTTCTGCCCTGTCGCCTCAATTCTGATGCCTTCAAATCTGTCACGAGTAAATTCGCTGGGACCTCCAATTTTGTCAATGCCAGCCGCCGTAATGATGAAGTAGCTCGTCGCTGCAGGTATGACTCCACCTTTGCTGGTAGTAAAACTCTTGGAGATTGGCTGGTCTTCAACCCATCCTTGACTGAGTAAGTAGGTCAAGTTGCTTTGTACTTGCTGAATGGATAAGCCATGGGAATCCTTGAGCTCCGCTCGAATGACGCTAATGGGGGCAGCGGCTCCTGTTGCCTTGCCACGACGGCTCGTGGCATTCTTGTTGCGGTCAAAGAAGTACTGCAACATGATTTGGCGAACTTGATCATCCCTCAATTCAGGCTGCTTGATTTTACCTTTTGCCATGCTTCACTCCCTATTGTTGTTGGTTCCCCATAACGTTTGCGGCAACCCGCCTTCGGCAGGCAGCGGTTTTGTTCCGATGCGCGAAGCTCATCGGGATGAGCAAAACCGTTGAGCGATGTTAACTATTTTCGAACTAAGTTTTAACCGCGCCTATCAAAAGACGGGGCGCCGTTGTTGCCGCTGAGGACTTTTCTCTTGATTCTGACCTTTTAAACGTGTAAGGCGGA
>JACPUH010000087.1 GCA_016192345.1 Ignavibacteriales bacterium
GCGGACGAATGGTTCTTTGGAATAGTATTTCTGATACGCCGCCAGCACATCGGCCTGAACGATCTTCTTCTTTAACGGGGCGTAGATGCTGGTATAGATTCCCCGCGTGATGGGGAGAAGATGGGGAACGAATGTAAGTCCGATGGCCTTCCCTGTGATCGATTCGAGCGAGGAACGGATTTCCGGAATATGCTGGTGCGTGCCGACCTTGTACGCCTTCACCGATTCGTTCGCCTCCGCGAACGAAAGCTCGGTGTTCGAGCTTCGCCCGGCCCCCGAGACCCCCGATAACGAACTGATGGAGATCCCCTGCTCTTCAATCAATCCTTCCTTGAGCACCGGGGCAAGGGGGATGATCGCACCGGTGGGATAGCACCCCGGATTTGCGATCAGTGTTCCGGATTTGATTGCCTCCCGGTTCCATTCCGGCAGACCGAAAACAGCCTGTTGAACCGCTTCTTTTGCATGATGCTGACGTTTGTAAAAAGTCTCGTAGAGAGCAACGTCCCTCAGGCGAAAGTCCCCTCCCAAGTCGATCACCTTTTTCCCTTTTGCCAACAAGTCGGGAACAATATTCATCGCTTCACCGGAAGGAAGAGCAATGAACACCACGTCGCTGGAACACGCCGCTTCGGCGGAGTACAGTTCCAGGGTTTGACTGAAGACCGACTTGAAATGCGGAAAGACCTCGTCAACCCTCTTTCCGGCAGAGGTATTCGCGAACAACGTTCCAACCTTTACGTGCCTGTGACGGTTGAGAATCTTCAACAACTCAGCGCCGGAATACCCCGAAGCCCCAACAACGGAAACATTAATATTTTCTGTCACCCTTTATTTCCTCTGTTTTCTGAACTGCATAATTATACAATTTGATGTATAATTATGCAATCGTTTTCTTATCCTGAACAAAATTTAATAATCCGATGAAAACTTATTTACAGACTCTTGGAGCGGGGAACAAGGTTTCGTATATTGGAACCGGTCATGAACCTGACAGGTTTCCAAAACCTGTCAGGTTTTTTCTTGATAAGGAGAAAGGGCTTTATGGGATTTACGTGCGGAATTGTCGGATTACCCAACGTTGGCAAATCGACGCTGTTTAACGCCATCACGGCCGCCGGAGCGGAAGCGGCTAATTATCCTTTCTGCACCATTGATCCGAACGTGGGGGTGGTGACCGTCCCGGATCCCCGGATCGACCGACTGGTGGCGATCTACAAACCCTCGAAGATTGTCCCGACCGCCATCGAGTTTCTCGATATCGCCGGCCTGGTGAAGGGGGCGAGCAAGGGGGAGGGCCTGGGAAACCAGTTCCTTTCCCACATTCGGAACGTGGATGCGATCGCCCACGTCGTCCGGTGCTTCGATGACCCCAATGTCGTTCACGTCGATGGGAGTGTAAATCCAAAGCGGGACATTGAAGTGATTGAAACGGAGTTAATCCTGAAGGATCTCGACACCGTCGAAAAGAAGATCGCCGATGCGGAGAAACGCTCCCGTTCCGGCGACAAGAAGATCAAGCTGGAATCGGAATTCTACGGGCGCGTTCAGCAACATCTTCTCGGCGGCCGATTGGCCCGCTACATCGCCGTCCAGAATGACGACGAGAAGTTCTGGTTCCTCGACCTGCACCTCCTCTCAAGCAAACCGGTGATGTATGTCTGCAACGTGCATGAAAAAGAGATTACGTCCGAGAACGAGTATGTCAAGCAGGTGCGGGAGGTTGCAGCCAGGGAGTCCGCGAAGGTGGCCGTCATCAGCGCGGCGGTCGAGGCGGAAGTATCGGAACTCCACGACGACGAGCGGGCACATTTCCTGGAAGGGTTGGGATTGAACGAATCGGGGTTAAACCAGGTGATCCGCGAAGGGTACGACCTTCTTCACCTGATCACCTTCTTTACTGCGGGACCGAAGGAAGTGCATGCGTGGACTGCGCAAAAAGGATCGACGGCCCCCGAAGCGGCCGGCATCATTCACACCGACTTCGAAAAGGGATTTATCCGGGCGGAGATCATGAAGTTCACCGACCTAGACAGGCTGGGCTCAGAAGCGGCAGTCAAGGAAAACGGTCTACTGGACGTGGAAGGACGGGAGTATGTTGTCGAGGATGGGGATGTGGTGTTTTTCAGGTTTAATGTGTGACTTAATCTATGCTACCATCCTCCGGAGCAATCCAACCGAATTGAATCACATCAATTACCTCAACCCCCGTTTCTTCTTCTCGATCAGCACCTGCGCATCGACAGGGGCGGCGCAGAGGGAGCAGACATAGCGGCGGGTGAGCTCGTTGTAGTCGGGCTCGCGAAGTTGCTTGCAGTTCGGACAGCGGATGAGCAACGGTTTTTGTTCTTTGGGCTGTTTCATGATGAACCCTTACATGGTACCGACAGAGATAACGACCCACGAATCTCCGCGAATCTCTGAAAAAGGAAAACTCCGATTGATTATGTTTTTTATAGTTGAGCTTCCTAGTGCAGATTCGTGAAGATTCCCCGCCCGACTGCTGACGCAGTCATGCGGGCGGGGTGGGCAGTTCTTTTGAGCCTCTCCATTACTTCTTTGATGCGGGGTTAGGTGACTTTCTTCCCAATTTCGCCCCCCTCCTCTTTGTAATTCTCTTTACCACAAATTTCGCGGGCGCTATCACAACGTTCAACGCAAGCTCAAACCCCTTATACACATCGATGCTCCGGACCGGCCGCACCACGCTGATCACCTCCGTCACCCCCGCCGCCTCCGGCTCCTGAACTCTTCTCAAAAACCAGAAGGTCACAAAGCGCAATATGATCGAAACGATGAAGAGGAAATGAAAATGGCTCCACGTGACCGGCCCCAGGTTAAGCGACCAACCTGAGAAAAGAACCGCCAGGCCCCCTCCCAACAGCGGCGCCACTGTTGCGGCGATGCCAACGATCGTTCCGTCCACGGTAATGTAGTTTGCCCTTCGTTCAGCAGGGGCGATCTTGTACACAAGATTTGGGATCGCCACCACGTTCCCGCCGTCGAACACTCCAAAACAGTGGATGATCACGAACAGAAGAAACGTGTCGGGAGTAGTGAAGAGCCAGAGGATTGCAAAGACAAGCTTGCCGGCGAGACAGATATACAGAATCGGTTTGTTGCCGTATGTGTCCACGATCCTTCCCCAGAACCGGAGTGAGAGCAGGTTCGTCAGGGTCGTTACCATTGTCATCGCCGAAACGAATGTAAAGCTCATTCCCATCTGGGTCAGCATGTAGACGCTGAAGAACGTCCCGGCGCTGCCGAGGGAGAGGTCGTAGAATATCCGGAACGTGAAGACCTTGCGGAACACCGGATCGCCGAAGGGACGCCGTAGTGCTTCCCAGAACGTCGACTGCGTGTGGGGTTTTTTGAACGGCGGATCGTACATCCGGTTCTGCACGGCAACAGCCCAGAATCCAAACACCAGTCCAACCGCGAGCAGGAGGACAAAAGCGTACGGCTCGGGACCGAACGCCTCCTCCTTCCAAAAATCGATGAACTTCCCCGCACCGATGCCAAGGATCACCGCGACCGCCCCGGCCGCGAGATTCCGCTGGGCGAAGAACCTTCCCCGCGCACGCTGCGGGACAAGATCCACCATCCATGAAACCCACGCGACCGCACTCATAACACCGAAACCGGCGGAGAGAGCAAAAAGCAAAATGAAAATCCAGATCCGCGCGGAGGCAAACGATTCATAGTTCAGGAAGAGAAGTCCAATGATCACGATCCAGACAGCCCGTGAGGCTGCTGCAAACCGGACCGTCATTCTCTTGCGCTCTCCCGATTTCTCGAGGTACTGATACGCCCGCATCTGCAACAGGTTGGCCCCTGCCTGGATCGCGGCGATCAGGCCGATCATGAACGCATTGGCCCCGAGAGCGAGCGCAAGGCCGGTGAGCACGACACCGCCCACCATCGTCGCCATGGTCCCGGTCAACGCCCCCTCCGTCACCGCAAGCTGCATGCTCCGATGCACTTGGTCGGGAACCTCTTGCTCGGATTTCCGGATGTCGAAGTGAAACGGGGAAACGTCCCGGAGTATCGCAAGGACTTTCTTTGCATCACCGGCAAGTTCGGGTTGAGACATAAAGGGTTCAGCCTAGGTTGAATTGCCACAAAAAGGCACAGAACACACAGAAAACATCTTAAGACGGTTTAGGCTAGGATTGAATTGCCACAAAAAGGCACAGAATACACAGAAAACATCTTAAGACGGTTTAGCCAGGATTGAATTGTCACAAAAAGGCACAGAACACACAGAAAAAATCTTAAGACAGTTTAGGCTAGGATTGAATTGCCACAAAAAGGCGCATAAGGCACAGAAAATATTTTCTGACAGATTACGTAAGAATGAATTTTTTGATCTCTAACTTCGGGCCTCCAAAGTTCACCAGCAATCCATGCTCTGTTCTCGATGCGCGTAAATATCCCAGGAGTTGCGCCTGATGCTCCTCCACGAATGTTTTCACGGCTTTGATCTCAACGATAAGCTTTCGTTCCACCATGAGATCTGCAAAATACTCGCCCAGGACGGTCCCATCTTCATCGTACACATTCAATGGATGCTGTTGTTCAACGTGTTTCCCCTGATTCCTTAACCGATGGGCAAGCGCATTTTCATAGACTTTCTCCAAATGACCATGCCGCAAGTACTTGTGAATGGCAAAACTCGTTTCGCGAATCTCATCACACAGGACAAAAATTTCGTCCTTCATGACACTCTTCCTCCTCTTCATTTATTCGTTGTGACTTTTAAGGCGATCCCTTCTTCTGCGTTAGTTTTTCACTTTTGTGTCCTTTGTGCCTTTTTGTGGCGATACTTTCACAAGCCTCAGTGCTCTTGTCTTGTGGCGCAGGGAGACGAGTTCTTTGTAAATTTCCGGGCGGCGGGAGGCGGTGACGGCGAGCGTCCGGTCGAGGTTCTCGTTGAAGTAAAAGGGAGTCAGCCGCTTCGTGTCCAGATCGATGTCGTGCGTCAACACACCGATGGCGCGGCCAATGTCGGCAAGAACCAGCCCGTCCCTTCCAATCACGCTGCTTCTCCCGATCATCATCCCGGATTTCCATTCCCCCTCCGGGTACCCATAGCACGCTGAAACAACCGGCAGCCCCGTATCCACAGCCCGCGAACGGTAGCGGATCTCCCAATCGACCTCTCCCCACGATGACTGCACGTGCGGGAAGAGAAGGACCTCCGCCCCCTTCAGCATATAGATCTGGGCCACCTCCGGGTACTCGATATCCATGCAGGTCATAATACCTATTTTGCCGCAGTCGAGCGCATAAACAGGAAACTCATCCCCCGCTTTGATCCCGAGCCCCTGCTCCGGCACAGTCGGGTGGGTTTTTGCGTAGCAACCAACGATCTTCCCCTTCCGGTTGATTACCACCGCATAGCTCGAAAGCTTCTTTTTATACACACCGAACATGGGAATCACAACATTCATCTTGAATTGTTTCGCTCCTCCGGCCACAGCCTTTGTAAATGCCCCGGGAATCGTATCGGGGCGGTATTCTGTCAGGTCGCTCGACCATGTCCGGTGGTGCAAATTGGCATATTCCCCCAACAGAACAAGATCCGATTTTCGCCTTCCTGCCGTTTTCAGTGTGTTGAGGATGATTCGGAGGTTCCGTTTTTGTTTTGCTTCGAACGACGTTCCTTCGATGACCGTCGGAAGTTGAACAGCGCTCACGCGCACACTGCGTTTCATCGTCAAGACCTTTCATAGTAGATTGAACGGTCACGCGTATAATAGAAGATCGCCCCTCCCAGGAGGCAAAGCATTACGCCGGCCACGACGTTGATGGACGAAGGCGCAATGACCGTGGACGGGACAAAGACACACGCAAGGAGGACCCCTCCGAACACGAAGCAGATGGTCCCGATCAGGCGATAGGCTTTCAGTCCCGACAGATCATGGTGCGTTTCATCCTCCGTCGGGGTTTGCAGATCCTTCTCGAAAGCTTGAAGTTGTGCATTCCTGGGATCGTCAGGTTTGAACCAGAAGGTGGAACCGAAAAAGACGAGCGTTGCGACAAGCGACTCGCTTAACATATTTCTGACAAACGGCTGCTGATCGCTCCAGACATCGAATGCCATCAGAAGCAACGCGACGGCAATTGCGGCGGAGCAGGAGGCAATGCCGGACCACCATGGGGTGCGCGTATAGAGAATACCAAGCGCCACCGGCATCATGAAGGCCGCGGTGAGCGAATAAAATTGCAGGGCAAACTCAAACGCACCCCCTAACTTTGGAATGTACAGTGCGACCATGATACCGAGCACACCGACGATGAACATCGTCATCCTTGCAACGACCAACTGTTTTTGTTCCGAGGGTTCCCGGCCTGTCATCCGCTTGTGCGCCGGAACGTACATATCCTTCGTCAGGGTGGCTGCAAGCCAGTTGAAGGCGTCATTCGCCTGACCAAGAGTGGCGGAAAGGATGGCGGACACCACGAAACCAATCATACCATGTGGCAACAGCAGCAGGGCAAGACTGACGAAGGAGGCTTCTGCGGGGACGGCAAAGGAGGGCCACAGCGAGTCGATATCGGGGAAGATGATTCGTGAGGCCATCACGGGGAGTATCCAAAGCAGCGGTCCGACGATCGACAGGGCGGCGCAGAGGAGCGCCATTTTCCTGGTATCCCTTTCCCTTGGGACGCTGATATAGCGCTGGACGATCTGCCACGCGACATTGTAGCCGAGGACCACGTTGATCGCATAGGAGAACAGGAAGAGCGGGTTTGCGGAATTCCCGGTCAAGGTAAAGTATCCCACCGGCGCTTCATCCAAAAGGCGTGTGAACCCGTGGAACAGTCCCCCTTCGCCCCCCAGGTACATGTACGAAACCGGAAAGACGATAATGGTCATGACCGTAATGATAACGGCCTGAACCGTATCGGACAGGACCGCCGCCCATAATCCCCCGATGACAGAATACACCACCATCACCGTGCCGGTGAGAATGATCGACGCTTCGAATCCGGTCAGCGTGACGAAACCCAGATCGAATGTCCGTTCATTGAACCCCAGCGCCGTCGAAATGAAGATACAGAGGATATAGAGCCCCTGTCCGATCCCGACCGTCTGGGGAATGATCGCCGTGATCGAATAAAAATACGTCGTGGAGGGGGAATATCTGCGCGTGAGGAATTGCAAGGGGGAATTGATGCGCGCCCTGCGCCAGAGCCGCCCGAACACAAAATAGCCTGCAAGATAGGCCCATGCGGCCGAGGTGAAGATGACAACCGCCCCGATGCCGTTGGTATAGGTAAATCCCGCAGCCGCGACGAACATGAATGCGGAGTAACCGGAGACCCAGTTCGAGAGCCCGGCAATCATCCACGGGATCTTTCCCCCTCCTTTAAAATACTCATCCGTGTTCTTATTTTGCCGGGCGGCGTAGAACCCGACCCAGATGATCACGACGAAATAGAGTCCGATCAGGCCGTAGTCGAGAAGGTTGACGGTGTTGAATTCGGGCATGGTTGATGAGAATGGTGACTGGAAATTGTTCAGCCTTTTCTTTTTCCTACAAATCTACGCGAATCGTCGCGAATTTGTTGATTTCAAACGATCCCCGCGCCCTTCGTGGCGTAGCAGACGAACATGACATCGTCGATGAAACGGAACGGCACAAACTCACTTTCCGAGTGTTCCTTGACGTACGTCTCATAATACTCCCGCCGGACTTCTTTAAGAAAACGATCTACATCCCCGAGGGGAACGGCATTCACAGTGCATCCGCCGAACCCGGCCCCCGTGAGCCTCGCGCCGATGGCGCCATGCTTACGGGCAATCGCCACGAGTGCTTCGAGTTCGTCACAGCTTACTTCATAATCGTCACGGCAACCCGCATGAGATTCGTTCATCAAAGCTGCAAACTCATCGATATCGCCTGATGATAAAACCGCGCCAGCGCGTTCAACCCGAGCGGCCTCTGAAACAACATGGCGGTACCGTTGCCAGAGTTTGAACCCTTCAGGAGGCTCGGCAACAGTGGAACCGTCTTTCAACGTGCAGTGGCGACGACGGACTTCGGCCTCGTCTTCACCCAACCGAAGGACAATTTCCGAAAGGCGAAGCGGTTGATGGCCAAGCGCGAGACGTGCTTCCTGTTCAAGCTCCTTCTCTGTGCAATGAAGGAGCGAAGGAGTAAAGTCGGCGAGAAGCCGCGCATAGACCGGCCTCCCAAGTTTTTCTGAGAGGGAAGAAGAAAGAAGTGCGGCCGCCAGCCGACATTCGACAACGCGGCGGTTATACGCGTCCCGCGTCGAAGAGCTTTTTGATGCCTGCACGAGACTGTTGCACACCACGAACGCAACATTTTCCGGAAGTTGAATCGATTCCTGTCGAAGCGGGAAGAAATTAATTTTCAACGCCTTCCCTGCATCACCAAGGAGCGAGATTGCCTGATCCATGCCGCCTCCCTCCATGCCGACATATTGCTCAGCGCGCGCAAGCAGCTCCGCCAACATCACTGGTTCAACACTCGTATGGTTGGCGGCAAGAAACGCCAAGGCTGAAGCCACAACAAGGGCAGAGGAGGAAGAGAGCCCGGCGGATCCCGGAATGGTTCCTCCCACGACAGCGCGAAATCCTTTAGCCTTCCCCTCCTCGACAACTCCCTCCCGGATCAGTCCCTGTACAGCCGCCTTGACATAATTCCCCCAATCTCCCTGCGCAAACGGGGTGATGGCACCGAAGGCGACAAAGGATCGCTCGCCAAAAAAGGAATCTTCGTTCATCAGGTTGATCGTATTGTCTTCCGAGGGGGCGATGATGAACACGATGTCCCGGTCGATCGTCATGGGAAGGACGGGATAACCATTGTAGTCGGTGTGTTCGCCGATGAGGTTGACACGACCGGGGGCACGGACGATGGTCACCGAACCGAGGTCACCGTACCGGGTATGAAACGTATCGAGAAGGCGAGTGTAGCGGATCAGATGGGGAGGGAGTTCGTCTGCGGGACAATGGTAGACCGTCTGCAGCCGCTCCGAAAAATGTACGTCAGCATTTGAAATCAACAATGGAGTCTGGTCGTACTATGAAAGCACGTTCAACATGTACTTCCTCATTACCAAAGAGAGGCGGGAAAATGTTTCCCGATGAACTCCTGGACCTTGGGAATGTCTCCCTGGTACGTCAAATCCGGAACATGCTCCTTCAGCGGCAACGCTTTAACGGAGCGGGGGACTTTCTGTGCCATCCGCGTGACGGCGGCGACCAGTTCTTTCTCCTGCCGCACGGGATGGAGTGGACACTCTTTGAGAAAAGGAACGATCATGTCGTACTGCAGGCGGAAGATGTTCATGCTGATGCGCAACGTTCCATCCTTGTCACGCAACTCCTCAAGGTGTTTCGCCGGGGGCTTCTCAATAATCTCCAGCAGGTGCCCTTCCGCATCTTTTTTTGTCACTCCGAACTGGGCGATACGGTTTTCTTCAAACTCCAGTCCTGAACGATCATAGTCGATAAGGCTGTTCGGCGCTCCATCCTCGAGCAACATCCTGAATGCACGGATCGAGTAGAGATTATCGCTGTTGCAGACGATGAAATCACCGCCGGACCAATCGGGCCGCGCTGATAACGCCTGATACAAGGCGTCTCCTGTCCCCAGTGGTTTGACTCTCCCGGGAGGAATCGTTTGAACCGCATACGAGATGGTGAGTCCGTGGAAAGGATTCCCGCGGTCTTGTTCACCGTAGTACGCCCGGACGGCGTGATCACGTTCCCCAATCACGACAAGGACTTCACGCAGCCCGGCTTCACGAGCATAGTACAGGAGATAATCCAGGAAAGGGCGACCTTCCGCCCCCACACCGATCATCCCCTTCGTCCGTTCGGCGGCTTGTTTCTTCAGCTCGTCATCGATCCCGGTCGACGTCGGCAGTTTCATGCGAGAGGAAATGCCCCCGGCCAAAACGATCAGGCTCGGATCGTGCGGCGCCATTTATCCCCCCCGGCGCTTTGCCGCGGCGTATTCCGCCGCAAAAGCCGTCCCATCGAATCCTTCTTCAGACGGAACTTCCGACAGATAGATCTTTCCCCCATGCTGGCGGGAGAGCTTTGCCGCGATATGAATCTTTACAGCCTCGAGGGGATCCTCAATCGAATGTTGGACTGCATTCCCCTTGATCAATTCGACGAAGTTATGGAGGAACGGTTCATACAGGCGTGCGGCATCGACTTTCATAGCATGAAGACCCGTGGTGGTGTACAGATTTAAGGTCCATTCATAAAAGGGTTGATGGAACTGAAGGATCAAGACAAAGCCGTTATGGTAAGTGACGGAGAAAACTGCTGTTTTGTTCTCAGCGATGTACTCGACATAGTTTGCCCCGGTACCCAGGACTCCCTGCGCCATCTCCGTGGTGTGAATGCCATAACTGAAGAAATCACCCGGACCGGTCGCTACGGCGGAGACGATCTGGCCGAACCCGGTCGCTTCCGAACGGAAGATTGCAGTTTCCTGTGCGAACCGGAGAGCCGAACCTCCATAAATAGGTGTTTTATGGGCCGCCTGTAATTCCAGTAATGCGTAAATATCCCTCACCTTTCCTACAACCGGTTTATCGATCAAGACCGGTTTTCCCGCTTCAACGAAGGGAAACGCTTTGTCCACATGCTTGTCCCAGTTCGTACCATGGATCATCGCCGCGTCGACATGTTCCAGCATATCCTCAAGTTTCTTGCAGACATGCGGAATATCATTCTCCTTGGCAAACCGTTCGTCGTACCCCTCGGGCCAGACATCGCGGCCATCCCAGAGAGCTGTGACCTTGACGTCGGGCAGGGAGTTGAGAATTTTGGTGAACACCTTCGGGTGTGATGTGTCGAGATCGACCAGGCCGATGCGGATCATGAGAGACCTTTATAAGATTGATCGGGGAAACAATTTAGAACGGAGGAGATCGAACTGCGTTGCCAGCAACACACCCACAATGACAAGCACCGAACCTGCCACATCAATCAACGACATGCGCTCACCGAGCCAGACGATGCCCGCCACGACGGCAACCACCGGGATGACGTACGCCATCATCGAAAGGACGACGAAATCAACCCGCCGGAACAGCTCGAAGTACATCGTAAACGGAATCGCGGTGGCGAACAGGGAAAGGAAGAACAAGACCCCGAGCAATTCTCCGCTTGTTTCAAACCGGGGCAAGCCCCTGAAGAACGCGAACGGGAGAATGACAAGTCCGCCGAACACCTGAAGATACATATTAAAGGAGGTGTTATCCTTTCCCTTAAAATGTTTGAGCGAATACGATTGCGCGAAGCCGATGGAGACGGCGCTGAGCACAACCGCAAGCCCGCCAGCCAATGCCCAAGCATTCTCCGCATTCGTCGGATCGTCGGAAAATAACACAATGATTCCGATAAAACCAAGAACCATCCCTGCGATTTTCCCCACATTCAACTGGTTCTGACCGAGATAGAAATGTGCGAAGAACGCGATGAAAAACGGAACGGTGCTCTGCAGGATGGCGCCCAAACCCCCTCCGATGTACTGGAGCGCCCACACCGAAAGGGCCGTCGGAATGCCAACCCAAAACGAGCCCACCACCAAGGCCGTTTGTAATCCCTTCCGGTCATACCGTTCACGATCCGGCTTGCGTAGCATCCAGAGGTAAATCAGGGACCCGCCGAGAACACATCGCAGACTGGCGAGCAACATCGGATCACAGTATCGGAGTCCGACGATCGTAACAGGCCAGGAGAAACCCCAGACAAGGGTCATAAAGCTCACGGTTGCGAGGTCGGCAAAACGGTGGCGCGTGGTCAATAAGATATTTTTCTGAATGAAGGAATGGAAACAAACTGGAGGAGTATACGGAATATTGACTTCAAGGGCTATGGTGTAGACGGAAGATTCGCTGAAGAAGGATGCCGGTCCTGGTCGAAAGGAGTCCGGCGGCGTGGCGCATGGCATCGTCCACGGTGGTGAAGTCATCGACAAGAGTTTCCAGGTCGACCAGGAAGTCGCCGTTTACAAACCCGCTTCGTTCCCCCAAGAACGCGCCCACAACGGCCGCAACAGGGACCCCCGCGCGTCGGGACTGGTCGATGACCCCTGCCAAGGCCTTTCCGAACCGCACCTGATCGTCGATCCTTCCCTCCCCCGTAATGACAAGGTCGGCCGAACGAAGATGCTCATCGAAGTGGGTGGCATTCAGGACAACATCGATCCCGGTCTTAAGCTTCGCACCGCAAAAGGCGACAAGTCCAGCTCCCAATCCCCCCGCCGCCCCGCCGCCGGGGAGACTGAAAACATCGATATTCAAATCAGACCGAAGACATTCCCCATAATGATGGAGCGCGGAATCAAGAAGTCGTACGTCCTCCGGTGTTGCTCCTTTTTGAGAACCGTACACTGCACTCGCCCCCTCATTTCCACACAACGTATTCCGGACATCACACGCAACGATCAATGAAGTGTCCGTCAATCTCGCATCCAGGCCGCGAACATCGATTCCGGAAAGGTGTTGAAGCGCCACACCTCCCCGTTGCAGAAGCTTTCCATCCCGGTCGTACAACTTCGCTCCGAGTGATTCCGCCATTCCTGCGCCGCCGTCGTTCGTTGCACTCCCCCCGATGCCGAGGATAATCGACCGCGCACCGTCGTCGAGCGCTGCACGAAGAAGTTCTCCAACCCCATAGGTTGTCGTCCTCTTCGGATCACGTTGCTCCACCGGTACAAGCGACAACCCTGCCGCTTCCGCCATCTCCAGGATGGCTGTCGACCCGTCCGGAGAGAGCGCCCACCGGGCTTTTACCCTCTGACCGGGAAGCGGTCCGCTCACGTCGGTGTGGCGGATCGTTCCCCCCATGGATTCAGAGAGCACAAGGACCAACCCCTCGCCTCCGTCGGAAACTGGGTGGCGAATGACATGCGCCTCCGGCATTGCCGCCCGAACGCCGCGCTCCATAGCTTCTGCCGCTTCATGCGCTGTGAGAGAGCCTTTGAAGGAATCCGGAGCGAGAAGGATGGTCTTCATGCAACACCCGCCCCTTTAGAAAGATACGCCTGGGTCTTTGCAAGCATGGGACTGATCAACTCACACCAAAACTGCCATCGGCTTTCTTTCGGCCCTTGGCAACCGGCCCTGCTGTTTCCTTGTAGAGATAGTTCTCAAACCCGGGAACGCGCCACTGGAAATCCGGATCGACGTATGGTTCGTCGTTCTCGCGCCCCTTCATCAACTGGATCTTCCTCTTCACCTGCTCTCCGAAGTTCTTGTAATAGATGAACGTCGTCTCGCCGACGCCGGACACGATCATCCAGTTTGTCTTCGAGGTTTCCCACAAGTCGAGCAGGTCTTTCGCGTTCTCAATTTCATCAAGGACCATCTCCTTGAGCAATTTTCGCGACTCGCTCCTTTTGCGCTTGTCGGTCGTCTCAAGATAGGTATGCACGCCGGCAACCCAGGCCGTGACGTTGCGCTGGGTCCGGTACCAGCAATGGAGCGCCCGCATGCGATCGTATTGGTCTTCCACCACTCTTCGCTCGGCATCGTTCGTGGCGGCCGCCTTCATTTTCTTCAACAACTTCAGCGCAGCAACGAGCTCGGGGAACAAGTCCCGATTCATCAACTTGATGCATGTGTGGGCATGCTTCGGATCGACGAGATCGAACCCGACGTCGTACCGAAAGTCGACACGGCAGCGGTTATGCGTCGTCGCCAAGAGAAATTTCTCGTAGTAAGCCCGGTCCTCTTCCGAAATCTTTTCGACGTTTGGAACGATCGGTCGGGTGAGCAAACGATACCAGACCCCC
>JACPUH010000095.1 GCA_016192345.1 Ignavibacteriales bacterium
AGTGGATATGAATTTACCGAAACGCCGTCCGGATCCCTTTTCTGGATTGACACCGCCTGGATATCGAGAAAGGAACTTCCCGCCTCGGTACGAACAGAGGTACGATCGAGATGCAACGAGTTGCAGAACATCGGACCGTCGAGGACGAGGGTATGGTATTCTCCCTGCTCCCCGCAAAGGTCCATACCAGTCTCCATGCTGACTCGTTTCAGTTCCCCGAGAGAGGTTTCCGTCAATTCCCTCCCCACCCACTCCGGACCAAGCCAAGGGTGGCGAACATAAGAAAGCAATACGCGGTAGTTGTTCGCGATGAGCGAATCCATCACCATGGTTCTCTCCCGTTTCCACAATGGCATGACGACGTTCAGCCCAAGGGAGCCGGCAATGGTTTTCACCCAATTCGGATGCGTTCCAATCTCATCGATATCACCGGTGATCACTTGGGATGCGCCGAGTTCATCCCTGATAAACCGGAACGCCCGCCGGTATCCCTGTTCGAACGGAGGCATGAGTTCAATCATCCGGTGCGGCAGGCCCATGGCTTCGGCCTGTTTTTGAAGAAAGGGGATGGGATGAGCACGAAACGCCGCGACCGGTGGCCCGAACGTTATAAGCGATCCGATCGAATATCCAAGGGCACAGGCTTCATGCAAAGCAAGGCATGAATCCTTTCCCCCGGTCCAAAGAACGACGGCTGTGTGTCGGCCCGGCATCAGCGGGCCATCCCGGTTTCTGGAAGCGAGTCCAAGCTTCTGAAACGACGCCTGGCAAGTTCAAATCCGCCAAAAAGTACACCAGCGTAGAGAAGCGAGCCTGCAAGCATATTCCGGAAGAAGGGAATTGCAGCGATATAGCACGCCACAAGCCCGTCGACGTTCATCGGGTACACAATCCCGTCCCCCCTGAACCAGACCGCGAAGTTCGTCACAACAAAGAACAGCACCGATCCGCCAAGCGTGGAGCCGATAGCCCCCTTCCAGGTCACACGGTTTTTCATCAAGAGTCCCCAGAGGGTCATGAAGGCAAAAAGACCGTAGATGATCAGTCGCATGGGCGAAACGAACGCATATCCGTTCATAAGGGTGAGCCCCAGGTCGCTGATTGCCATGGCCATGAGCGGGACGAGGAACGCGGCCCTCCTGCTCGAATAATAGGCTCCCCCGAACAATGCCAGAGGGATCATTGGGGTGAAGTTCGGCGGGTGGGGCAGGAGCCGCATGGCTGCTGCTCCAAACACCATCAAGGTGAGCACGACAAATCTTGGACGGATCATATCTCTCCTCCATAAATATTGGATGATGAAAACTTTTTGCCTGGGGCGAAAAAAAAGCCCCGACCTTCGGTGGAAGATCGGGGCTAAAAAGGGATACGGCGAAACAACGTCGATTATCGGCTTTTGAGATCCTTCCCGCGAAGGCATCAAACAACTCGTCATGGCAGGTCTCCTGGCTTACCCGATCTCCGACTCGTCTTCCCGTCCAGCGGAGGACAGTGACTTTTGTGTCGGAGACTGAATCCTGCACTTTTCGTGCAGGATCGGGATTACAGTTGCGGGGCAGCTTCCGAATCTTCGTTCAAGGAACGAATCACGGAATTCCCTTTTCATCCCGTTTCGGCTGAAAGTCGAAACGGGGCACCACAACGTTTTTGAGAAAGAACGGACGCTTATGAGCGAGGCCTAATATAGAAAAGTCTGGGGCACTTGTCAAGCCTTAATTTCATCACTCGCTTCGTGATCCTCCCCTCAACGTACCCATACACATGTCAACAGTTTGAAGAAGAAGTAAACGACCACCACCTAAAGCAGCGGCTTTTTCCTTCCCGCGAAACACGCCCCAGCCGATCGCTGACCCGCCCGACTGAACGATCCGTCGTTCGGGCGGGCGAACATATGAAATGAGACATCTGAAAAATAAAATTAACTTGTCATTCCGAGGAGCGAAGCGACGAGGAATCTCGTTTTGCTTTGAATTCAACGGTGAGATTCCTCGCTTCGCTCGGAATGACATTGAATTTAGAATTTTTCAGAAGTCTCGAAATAGTTTTCGCGTGATTCGTGCCTGCCCCGGCGTATTTTTAGCCGGGGTGTTTCGTGGCAATTTTCATCTGTGGTCTTGACCTTGTAGACAGAATATGCTAATACCCCACCGCCCGGGCATCGCCCGCGCGGGGATCCGCCGAGCCGTGCCGAATACCGGTCTGGGGATCGATCAAAATTCCCATGGCACTTCCCTGGCCGCCGATGGTGACGACGCGGTGTCCCATCATTTCCAACAAACGCCGTGAATCCTGCGTCGTCGAATACTTTTCAATCCGCAACACATCGGGAAACCATTGGTGATGGAACCTTCCGGCGTCGATGGCTTCGGCAATATTCATGTTAAAATCAATGACGTTCAGGACGATCTGGAGGACCGTATTGATGATCGTCCGTCCCCCCGGCGTTCCGATCAGGACCCAGGGCTTTCCCTCTTTTGCAATGATGGTCGGGGTCATGCTGGAGAGCATTCGCTTACCCGGGGCCACACGGTTCGGGAGCGTTCCGATTTTTCCGGTGCTGTCTGTCAGGCCGGGGACCGGGTTAAAGTCCCCCATCTCGTTGTTATACAGGAACCCAAGACCGTCTGCCACGATCCTCGACCCATACCCATATTCCAGCGTATAGGTGACCACCACGGCATTCCCCTCCGCGTCGATAACAGAGTAGTGGGTTGTCTCGCTGCTTTCATGGCTTTCGGCGAAGGGTGCAAGGTCGCTTTTTCCAGCCCGGTTGAGGCTGATCATTTTGCGAAGGTTCTCTGCGTATTCCTTGGAGGTGAGCATGGCGACGGGGATGTCCGGATTAAACTCCGGGTCCCCCAGGTGCCGGGCGCGGTCCGCGTAGGCGAGGCGCATTGCCTCCGTGAGCACATGAATATACTGTGCCGAGTTGTGCCCGTAGGAGTGAAGGTCGAATCCTTCAAGGATGTTGAGCATTTCAATGACCGCGACTCCGCCGGAGCTTGGCGGGGCCATCGAGATAACTTCATATCCCCGGTAGGTCCCACGAACCGGTGCCCTTTCCTTTGCTTCGTAGGCCGCAAGGTCGGCTTCGGTGATCAAGCCGCCGTTTCGTTTCATATCAAGGGCCAGGAGCTTCGCCGTCTCACCTTGGTAGAAACCGTCGCGCCCGTTGCGCTGGATCCGTTTCAGGGTCTTCGCGAGATCGGGTTGTTTCCAGACAGTTCCTGGTTCATGGAGAATGGTATCCTTCTTCAGGAACACCTTTGCCGAGGCAGGATAACGCAGGAAATCGTCCCGCAATGCCTTGAAATCGTCCGCCATCGACCAGCTCAGGGGGAATCCCTCTTCCGCAAGACGCACAGCCGGGGCAATGAGATCCTTCCATGATCTCGTCCCAAATTTCTTGAACGCAAGGTCAAACCCGGCAACCGTTCCGGGAACACCGACGGAGAGGTACCCCTCATGGTTAAGATCCCTGACATAATTCCCTTCTGCATCCACATACATCCGTGCGTGGGCTGCTGCGGGAGCTTTTTCCCGAAAATCAAACGCTGTGACGGTCCCGTCGTTTTTGTACACGATCATGAACCCACCGCCGCCGATATTCCCAGCCGCCGGATGCACCACGGCCAAGGCCAAGCCCGTCGCGATTGCCGCATCGACGGCATTTCCTCCTTTTTTGAGAACAGCGATTCCGGCTTCAGAAGCAAGATAGTGGGATGAAACCACCATCCCGTGTTTCGATTTGACGGTGGGTCGTGATCCGCCTGCCTCGGCCGGATGAACTGCAAACAATACGCCAAGGATAAAGATCAGAAGACGGCCCATGGGTGGTACTCCTCTTTGAGGAAAAATGCAATGTGGGGAAAGAGCGGGATTCGTTAAAACGGCAGATCGTCCGCCTTGCCTCCCGACGGTTCCTCTGCTGAGGGGGGTGCATCGGCCTCCGAAGAGGAAGTGGAGGAGGCTCCGGCTCCACGACTATCCAACATCACCATCTGGTCCAGAACGATCTCCGTGACGTACCGCTTCACTCCGTTTTTGTCGTCGTAATTCCGGTACTGGATGCGTCCCTCCATGTAGAGCTTGCTCCCCTTTTTGAGATACTCGGAGCAGATCTCGGCCAACTTTCGCCAGGCAACGACATTGTGCCACTGTGTCCGCTCCTGCACATTTCCATCCTGATCCTTCCAACTTTCGTTGGTTGCAACGCTGAACGTCGCCACCGCAACGCCGGCGCTTGTGTATCGAAGCTCGGGGTCTTTCCCCAGATTGCCGATCAGGATCGCTTTGTTAATGCTCCGTGATGCCATACCGATACCTCCCTCAAAAACACAGTGAAAAGATAGTTACAGACGGTTTAGAAATTAGACGAAAACGGACCCAATGTCAAGCCAGCCCCGGTCCTGCAAAACTTCTCCCTGCAACCTTCACGGGAAAGGAACCCGAACACCTACCTTCCCTCCTCCATCATCCGGAACACGTGCACCCGTTCCCTCCCTAAGATATAGAAACGATCTCTGGTAACAGCCACATCCTGAACGGGGGCAAGAGGGAGGCTGGTAAGGATAAATCGAACGGGGGTCACATGCCCGAGTTGGCCGGAGGGAGTGAACCAATACAACGTGTCCGCCGCCGCAACCAAGAGCGTGTTGTCCGTTATATCCATCCCAACCGCACCCCGGAGAACCCCTTCTCCCACCGTTCTTATATGGTTGCCAACATAGTCGAACTCCAACACCCGGTCCGGTTCCAGGACGAACACCCGGTCAGAAGGGGAAACGACGATCTTGACCGGCTGGCGTATTCTTCCCCGTTCCTGGTCTATACCCCCGAAGGAGCGTTCAAACTGCGACCGGGAGTTAAACTTCACCACACGCTGGTTTTCGGTATCGAGGATGAAGAGGTCCCCTTGTCGAGAAAGGGCGGCCCCTGCTGGAAAGCCAAACCTTGCAGACACGTAGCTGGTATCGCGCGTGGAAAAGGAGGAGATAAAATTGAGGTTCCGGTCAAACCGCTGGACCCGATGATTGGCCTCATCGGCGACGTACACATTGAGGCCGTCCGTGGAGACTGAGCTTGGCCGGTCAAATGTCCCCGAGGTCCAGCCATATCCGCCGACGGTCGTAACCTTTGCGGTCTTCCCATCAATAACAACAAGAGAGTTGCCGGCTCCATCGACGATATAGAGGCTGCCTTGCGGACTAATTGCCAGCCGCGTCGCATGGTGAAAAGAACCTATCGTCGATTCTTCCACCAACACCGTATCCGGCATGCCGGCGGCGCTTCGTTCATGAAACGTGAACGAAACGGCCCCGAAGATCCATACCAGGACTATTGCAGGTATCGCTGCCATGAATCATCCCGGAGCTCACCCCGCTTGGTGGAATGGACCAGGATGTAATCGCCGAAACCCGACCGGTCAACAAACACAAAGTCGACCCCGTTCTCAATGGCATAGAAATGCCAGATCTCGTACGGCTTGCTCTGGTCGCTGCTGGGGACGCGTTCGATCTCATCCGGATCAGCGTACAGGACAAGGACGCGACCACGGTCGGTCCTCCAACCTTCGCGGCCCATTGCGGCATAGCGCTGGTTTGCGACGGAAATACGCTGCAGGTAGGCCATCCGGGTGATGTTGGGGCGACCGAGTCGCCCCGGTTCAACGTCGGACCAAAACTTGGCGAGGAATTCGCGGCGCCCTTCTTCACTGGTAATCTGGCTGAATGTTTTGATCTCCTGGTCGGTTGCCACGTACTGCGCTTTCCGGAACTCATCGGCAAGCTCGTCGGCTGTCAACCCTGCAAGCTCGCTGGCCTTGACGGACGCTGCGGCGGGCTGAGAGACCTGGATGTGCGGATTGTAAATGTAAAAGACTTTTTCCGTCTGGCTTCGCGCATTCCCCCCGGCATCGGCGAGCACCAGCCGTAACCGGTACCGTCCGGACTGGATCGCCGTCACGTTGGTCATTCCCGCCTCGACGGCATTCCGGACGCCGAACTTCCTCTGCTTGCTTGTCTCCTTTACCACTTTCCCATCCTGCCCGACCACCTGGTTCTTCACCGTATAGGTTTCCTCCGGGTTCAGGTTATAGAACTCGGAGTAATTGAAAACCATCGGATGCGATGTCACACCGAACACCAGTGTTGGATTTGGTGTGACCTCGAGAGAATTTTTAAAAAACGGATCGAGCTTGTTCTCCGAGTTTTTGATATTGGTGCACAGTTGGATATCGCTCGTCAGCGCTTCACCGGCGAAAGATTTCAAGGTCACGGGAAGCACCATCCCATCCCGCCGCGAGGCATCGATGGAATCCATAGCCGTGACCTCCAGCGTATACTCGCCGAAGGGAAGGGCGTAACCAACCTGTGCCACTCGTGAGGCGTTGTAGGAAGGGTCGCTGGTGTCCTTGATGCTGACCGCGAGGGGGGAAACATCGTTGACAATATACTCCCCTGTAGCATTGTTCTTGATGCGCGTGTTGAGCCTGACGATCCCCAGGTAGCCCTCCTCCGTTTTTTCATACGTCAGGAGGCGTGCGTAAAATCCGTAATAGATTTCCAGATAGCTGCTCTGGTCGTCATTCCGGAACTGAGCATAGTCGAGATTCAATACAAAGGAGGTCGTCGGTACGATCCTCTGGGCATCAGCAGAACCGGGCGTCAGGGTCAACAGCGCTGCACACACTACCAATCGTTTCATAAATCTTCCCTTCCTTTTTGGGCCAATATATCAATATGCGATGAGGTTCGCAAGGAGCCTGAAAGCCCCTGCATGGATATTGAGAAACTGATGATGGAGAGAGCAATCGACGTATGTTATCTTTCCCGCCCCAACCTGCTTTGTGAGGATCAAGGGCAGACCCCGCTCGCGTACACCGACGAGCACCGAAGCACCAACCATCCCCGCGGTATCCACATGGTTTAAAGCCCGTTCATAGATCCAGTTGGACCAATCCTCCTCGGTGAGTGTATTCGGTGTGGAGAGGGCTGCATGGCCTGCGGTCCATTCAAGCGGGATTTCTTCATCAAGGTCGAGAGTGCGCCTCAGATGCATCCCTTCCAGGAGAGGATTCTCATTCCATAGTTCCTCATCCTGAGAAAGGATAAGGACATGGCCCCCCTGTTCAGCAAAAGATCGCAGGGCGTCTTTCTTTCTCCGCAGCCAGGGACGACTGGTCAGGGCACGGCGGTCGATGATCAGGACATCGAACTCCGACCGGCGGATCTCGAAATCCGGCTCCCAAAGAAGCTCGGTATATCGAAGACCGAGGCGGCGCAGCGTCTGCGCCGTCGGACTGTTTTCGACGCCCGGAATGAATCCGATCCGCTTCGATGAGTCGACCGCCACATCGAATTTCCTTGCCGCAAACTGTGCAACCCGCTCACGACCGATACGAATCGGGAACACGTACGTACCCGGTTCAGGTTCTCCCTTCCAGGCAAGGAACAATGTGTCGGTCTGGCTCGATCCTTTTTCACTGAGCCGGAACGGGACAGGGTTGGACACCAGGATGGAGTCCCGGACCACCAGCGTATCCCTTACTCCGTCGCGTGAGTTATTGGTGAGACGGACTGCCACTGGCTCCCCTTCCCCCGCACTCACGAGCGGTGTTAACACCTCCGTGGTGAACCGCGGGGCGTAGAACATGTTCAGTATTGTCCGGCTGATAAAGCTCTCTTCTTTTGTCTTCCCCCGGTGAATAACAAAGAACATCAACGGCTTGCCATACGTATGATGCAGAAGTCCGAATTCCTGCAACGGGAAATTATACTCGATGGTTCTCGGTGAGAGAAGGCGGAGCTGAAGACCCGGCTCAAAGGGAATTCTTTTTTCGACATTCTCGTTGACGATCCATCCCTGGTCAATTCCCGGGAGGAAAATCTCGGTCTTCCCTCCCGGGCGGACGCCGGTGACGGAATCGATGGACAAAAAGGCAAGCTGAAGTTCCGTCACAACCGTGTCCTTGAAGCGATAATGGACGGCGACATTCAATAGGAACAATCGAAGGTCTTCCAGGCCGGTTTTCCAATGAAGGAGAGCTCGTCGGTCAGGCGCGTTTAATTGATGTGCCAGAGCGAGGCGAAGGTCGATTGAATCCATCACCGCTACGAGTTGTCGTACCATCGTCCGCTTCTCTGCCCCAGAAAGCCCCCGTGCCGGTTGTCCGGTCCCCTTGGCCGCCAGGGCGCGCACCTGCCGCTCGATGGAATGTAGCGGGGGGGAAAGGGGGGTCGGCAGACCCCGTTCCAACGGAGTGACCTGTTGCCTGCCTGGATACTGGACGCTAAACGAGGGCGTGCTCTGCCGCGACCAGAGCAAACGCTGTTGACCGAGGGAGCGATACAGCGCGGCTGCCTCTTCGCCGATCTTTTTGTAACTCTTCTTGGTTCGCTGATGCACTGTTTCAACCGGAGCGTTTGCTCCCTGGGCGCGACCGTCATCAATGACCACGCGTCCCACCGGCCAACGGGGGACCGGGGCAAAACGGTATGGATCGGTTGGAGACTTGACCGGCTCGATCATCTTCACTGCCTCAAGGAGATCCGAGACCATCGCATTCCATCGGTGACTCTCCCCCCTGGCTTCCCAATCTCGACACACAATGACGAGGTCGGGTTTAAACTCATACAACATCTTGACAAACCTCCACTGAAGCGTGTCCGGGTGCCAGAGCGATCGGACCTTCGCCGTATCCCGCGCCGCCGGGATATCAGGCATGGCAACGAAATACGCGTCCCCTGACAGGGCCTGCATAACCGTGAAAGCCTCTTCCCGTCGCCTCGCCGCAAGTTCATTCGGCAGAAGGCTTGTCACCCCTCCTTCGCCCCCCTCCCCGTTCGTGACATACGCGCTCATGATCTTCGCCCCTCTCCCAAATCGGTAATAGGCGAGCGTGGCCAAATCCTCGTACCCGGGCTGCAGGGAGATCATCAGGACGTTCAGACGTCCGGAGAGGTCAAGCGATTGCTGGTAGATCAGTTCCGAATTTGTAGGCGGGGGTACTTGCCGGGCAAAAAGGGAGTATGAAAAAAAGGAGAACAACAGCCAATACCGAACCTTCATGGGCTGATAAGAAAAAACAGAATCTGCCACCAAGGACACGAAGGCACGAAGAAGAACACACAATTTGAATCGATTTTTCAGTTTTATGGCCAAGCCTTTCGTGTCTTTGTGACTTTGTGGCAAATAAAAAAAACTTTTCAACTCCCTATTAAATCCCATGCGCCTGATTCCTCCGTATGCCATGCCCCAAGAGAAGAAACGGGCAGGCGACGTTGTGTTCAAACCGTGCAGGACACGACGTCGCCTGCAATGATAACAATGATTATGCAAAGTTTAAAGAATATTTCCCAAAGAGAAAACTGTTTTCTTCCAACAGGATCACGGGGTCTGTTCCGTGGGCAAATAAAGGAAAAAGTCCATTCCGTTTCCCCTTGGGGCAATGCGGAACAGCCTTTTCACACGAAATCTTCGAAGAGGTCCTTCAACAAAAAGAAAAAGGCGACGATTCAAATCGCCGCCTTCTTCTTACTTCTTACTTCTTACTTCTTACTTCTTACTTTTTACTTTTTACTGTCTACTTCTTAGAACCCAAACTTGAGAGAGATGACCTGGTTGCCGTCGAAGAACTCGGTCGTCCGGTAGGCATAGTCCACCGTGATCCCGATTCCCGTCCCGGCCCATTTCAGTCCTGCTCCGAACGAGGAACCGAAGATGTTCTCCTTGGTCTCAGCCTGGGGGGTTAATCCCACACCCGCCCGACCGAAGAGCTCCACGCCTTCCACGGCAAAGCCCAATTCTCCTCCAACTCGATACTCATCCAGGTACAGGTTGTTGTTCGTGAACGATCCGTTCAGCGTCCACGACATGTTCTCCTGGAACGACCCGCCGTAAGCCAGACCGATCTCCACCAGCGATGGCAGCTCGAAGCTCGCCCCATCTAACTTGTAATTCTGCTCGGGACGACGTCCGTCCGATGCCGTGCCCCGCTGATACAACCCCGGACCGTCATACTTGATCTGGGGACCGATATTCTTCACCGCCACACCCATCTGAAGGCCCTTGATGCCCCCCAGACCATTGTATTGCACTCCAAAATCAAGTGCAACACCGCTCGCGCTCACTCGGTCGATCTGTTCCGAGATCACCTTCACCGTCGTGCCGACCGAGATCGCATCCGTAAGCCCCCGGGCATACGACAGGCCCACCGTGACGAACGTCGGAGAGTAGAACCTTCCTCCCCGTCCTTCCGGGTCGTCATCGGTCGTCAGAAGAATATCGCCAAAATCAAGCGCCTTCACGCTCAGGGCGACGTTACCAAACTCTCCCATCTTTGCCCCCACCGCACCATAGGTCACACCGATATCGGCAAGGTAGGTCATCGATGAGAACATCCCTTCAGCCGCGACGTCCAAACGTCCCAACCCTGCCGGGTTCCAGTGAATCGCTTCCACACCGTGGGAGGTGGCGAGGGTCGAGCCGCCCATCGCAAAATCCCTCCCGCCTATTGGGATTAACAACTCGCTCGCTGCTGAGGTGCCGACACGCTTGTTCTGAGCCATCAATCCTTCCACGCTCAGAGCCATCAAGCAGACGACAACGGTCAGGCTGACTAGACTTCGTTTCATATGACTTTCTCCTTGTTCAGTTGTCTGACATTCTTTTCGTTGATTGAAGGCCTGATGAAGGTTACCTTCCTCAGCGCTTACGCTGCGTGAAGGTAACCTTCGACCTTCGTCACTCGTCACTTGATTAATACACGTCGAGCACTTCCTGCTCCTGGATGATGGCCATCTTCAGCGTCTTGGCCAGACCCAGATCCGGCATGTCGACATGAGCCACATACATGCCGCTCGCCACCGGGAAGTTGTAGGTGTTCAACAGGTTCCACCGGAAGAACTGGCTGTCGTCATCCTTCTCCATGGTGCGGACCAACTGTCCGGCCAGGTTGAAGATGCGGATCGTTGCCTTACGCGGCAGGTAGTTGAACGTCACAAACTTCGAGAACCGGCTTGTCTCCGATGGGTTGAAGCCGTAATACGGGTTCGGGAACACTCCCACCTGCTCCGCTGCCGTCTTC
>JACPUH010000089.1 GCA_016192345.1 Ignavibacteriales bacterium
CGGTGTCGTTTACGGAGACGCCGACGAGTGTCACGAATGCCGCGACGACCTCCTGGGTGATTTCCAGATTCAGGTGAGGGAACACGCCGTCCAGAAGAGACATAACCGAAAGGGTGACGAGGACATCGTGAAACAGCGCTGCGACCGCCCCCACGCCATAGATGAATCTGAACCGGATGGCGATATAGCCGAGGATGACCACGAGAGCCGCGATGATGGCGTACATTGCATCACGACGGAGTTCCTCTCCGATTTTTGGCCCGATTTTGTCTTCTTTGAGGACGATGAATTTCGAATCAGGAAAGGCTCCCTGGATGGCATTCTTGATCCTGTCCCCGACAATCATTCCTTCGCCTTGCTCGGTCGTACGGATGAGGATGTTCTGATCGGAACCGAACGTCTTGATTTCGCTCTGGCTCATGCCGGTCGTACCGAGTGCCGTCCGGAGCTGACTGATCTCAAGTGGGTTTTCAAATTGCAGCACGATTTCGGTTCCCCCCCGGAAGTCGATGCCGTAGTCGATACCTTTGACTAAGAGGGAAACCACTCCTGCTGCGATCACGAGTGCGGACAGCAAGTACATCGACCGGCGCGGTTTGAGAAAATCGATATTGGTCTTCTTAAAAAAACGCATTCAAGGCCTCATGGAATCAGGGTTGTTTAACCAAAATTTGGACTGATATTGCGGTCGGTGAGCATATTAAAAATGACGCGAGTGATCAGCAAGGCGCTGAACATCGTTGCCGCAATGCCAATCATCAGCGTCAATGCAAAGCCCTGCACCGGTCCCGTCCCGAACTGATACAGGATGATACCGATCAGGAATGTGGTAATATTGGAATCGAGGATGGCGCTAAACGCCTTGTCATACCCGGCATCGATCGCTGCGCGCATGGTCTTGCCGCCGGCAAGTTCTTCCCGCACGCGTTCATTGATCAGGACGTTGGCGTCCACCGCCATACCGATCGTCAGGATGATGCCGGCGATACCGGGCAGCGTCAGGGTTGCCTGGAACCCGGCCAGCACACCCAGAATAAAGAGCAGGTTGAACAGCAATGCCGTGTCCGCGATCGTTCCGCTGGTGCGATAGTATGCGATCATAAAAAGGACGGTAAAGATGAATGCGTATGCTGTGGCGGACAACCCGGAGCGAATGGAATCTTCTCCCAGTGACGGTCCGACCGTCCGTTGTTCAATGATGGCCACTGGTGCAGGAAGGGCACCAGCCTTCAAAACGATTTCCAACAAACGGGCCTCGCCGGGACTCTCCATACCGGTAATGCGGGATCGTCCACCGACAATTTTATTTTGCACCGTAGGTGCGGAAAAGACCGAGTTATCGAGCGCTATCGAGATCCGCTTGTTGATGTTTGCCCCTGTAAGACGAGCCCATTCACGCGATCCCTCGTTGTTCATCTCCATGTTGACGATCGGCCTGTTGTCCTCAGGGTCCACACTTGCCCGGGCATCGACAATGACGCCCCCCGTGAGCTCGGGGGTTTTCTTCGTGGCATAGAGAGTGTAGAACTTCTTTCCGTCGGCAGAACCGAATGTTTTTGCCGACCAGAGAAACTCAAAATCGGTCGGGATCAGGCGCTGAATATCCTTTCGCTCCAACAGCCGTATCACCCGATCGCGGTTCTTCTCTTCAACAAACCCCTCACCGGAGTTGCGCTGGTCGGGCATGACATAAGTAAAGAACGGGTGCTCCCGGGTGAATTTTGCTTCCTCCGAGGTATCCGAGGGCGCTGAGGTGCTTGCAGTACCAGTCAGTTCGGCCAGAGCGTCGCGCGGCTTCTGTTCCTCGGCTTTGGCCGCGGATTTTGTCGTGTCGCCCGGAACCTTGCCGACAAGATAATTGTCGATGGTTTGCATGACCCGATAGGCGATATCAGGGTCGCGCATCAGCCGGAACTCCAATTTTGCCGTTCCCTGCAGCAGTTGGCGGACTTCCCGTTCATCCTTGACGCCGGGAAGCTCGACGATAATCCGGCGCCCCCCCTGTTTCTGGATGTTCGGCTCCGAGACCCGATACTGATCTACACGGTTGCGGACGATCTCGATAGCGCGGTCGATCGCCTTCTCCGTTTCGTCTGCAAGGTACGCTGCGACGATTTCATCGGTGTCGCGGATATTCCCGTAATAACGGCTCAAGCGAATGCCCCGGTCCTGGAACTTCTTTACGAACGCCGGGACGACGGATTCGTCATTGGTCCCCGTCTCCGTCCGCACTTCGGCAACAATGGCTTGGAAGTTTTCATCCTTGTTCTTTGCTACGTCGTCCAGCAACTGGAGAACATCCACTTCCAGAACGACGCGCATGCCTCCCTGAAGATCGAGGCCGAGCTTTATCCGTTTCAGCCGTGCCTGCAGAATGTCGTCCTGATGTTGGTCAAGATAGCTGATGCTGTCAGGGCCGATAAGGGCCTGGAGCCGTTGTCGATGCTGATAGTCTTCGTAGGTCGGGTACAGAAAGACCAGCGAGAGGGCAACCGCTGCAAGGATCAGGATAACTTTTGAAAGTTGGTTTTTCACAAATCACTCTCCAAAGACTGAATCGATTGTCGTTTCCCCGGGCGTGCGGGTAGAAGTGTGTGGAACGTCGCCGCGAAGGTAGTGTGACGGGTAACGATGTACAAAAAGCGACACAAAATATACTCGAATGTGGTCCGAAAGTCAATAAAAAAATCGTTGCTTTTCAGGGGTTTCGCGTCTATATTTACACTCCTTTTTCGCGAACGCGCTTCCCTCTGCGTTCGACCGGTCGCCCGCGATTCACTCGCAAGAAGGCTTTCTTACTTTCTTACTTTCGTCCAAGGAGATGTATTTCATATGCCGTTAATGACTCAAATACGGAATAATCTTACAAAGGCCTTTGCGGTCTTTGCAGTGTTCTTCATCGTGTATATTGTTCTTGATTGGGGAATGGATATCGGTGACCGACGGCGCGGCGGGGGGAGTGGTGATGTGATTGGTGAGGTCAACGGCACCAAGATCTCTTACCGCGATTTCTCGGAACTCCTCCGGTCACAAGCCGAAGCATACCGCCGTCAAACGGGGAGCGATCCGGACGATCAGACGGAACAGCAGATCCGTTCACAAGTCTGGAACAGCGTGACCCAGCAGGCGCTCATCGAACAGGAACTCGAGCGACTGGGAATCACGGTCACCGATGATGAAATCAGGGACCTCCTTCTCGGCTCGAACCCGCCGGAGGTGATCGCGAACCAGTTCAAGGATTCCCTCGGTGTCTTCAACCGCGCAGCCTATGACCGGGCGGTTGCCGATCCTCAAAATAAAGAGGCATGGATCCAGGTGGAGCGGGATATGCGCCGGCAGCGGCGGATTGAAAAGCTCCAGAGCATCCTGTTTGCGTCAATGCGGATCACCGACGGGGAACTGCGCCAGCGTTTCATCGATCAAAACGTGACGATGGAAGCAGACTACGTCATGTTCGATCCGAACCGGTTGGTGCCGGACTCCATGGTCGCGGTGACCGACAGCGATGTTGAGCGTCACTTCAACAGCACCCAGGAAGAGTTCAAAGTCCGGGCCGCGCGGAAACTCAAGTACGTTCTCTTTACCCTCGCCCCGACCATCGAGGACACCACTGTCGTCCTTGACGAAATGCAGAGGCTGACGGACCAGGTGAAAAGCGGTATGGATTTCATGGAGCTGGCCAAAACCTATTCTGAAATCACCCCGGAAGAGAAATGGGTGAAGCATGGCGAACTGACACGCCAAAAGGAGATCGAGGCATTCTCCGCCCGAAAAGGGAGCGTAGTCGGACCCGTTGTCGACTTTGACGGCTACCACCTGATCAAAATCCTCGACGAACGAAGAGGGGGAGCAGAGTTCGTACGAGCAAGCCATATCCTTTTGAATGCCGTGTCAGGTCCCGACTCCGTTGCCCGGATTGAAAAAGGCCGCAGTCTCCTGCAGCAGATTCGCAGTGGCGCGGACTTTGCATCGCTCGCACGGGAGCATAGCGAGGATGTCAGTAACAAGGCGCAGGGGGGGGAACTTGGATGGACCGGTCGCGGTGGTTGGGTCGCCCCTTTCGAACGTGCCGCGTTTGGCGCAAGGGTGGGGGATGTCGTGGGACCGATTCGGACCCAGTTTGGATGGCATCTTATTAAGGTCACGGGACGGGATAATCGGGAGTTGAAGGTCGCCCAAATTTCCATGAAGGTGAAAGCCAGCCCGCGCAGTGTCGACCTCGCCTATCAACACGCAGACGATTTTGCAGTGCTGGCCGCCGATGAAGGATTTGAAAAGTCTGCAGAGTTGAGTGCCTATGAAGTGCGTGAAACGACGGAGTTTACCAAGGGAGGATTTATTCCCGGGCTTGGCCTGAACGAAGGTGCCATGAATTTCGCCTTCAGCGCGAACCTGAACGCCATCAGCTCGCCGATGACCGTTGCCGGGGGAGTCGCGGTGTTCAAGGTTTCCGCAATCCGTGAGGAAGGGGTCCGGCCGCTGGAGGATGTGAAGGGAATCGTCCGGTCGCAGGTAGTTCGGAAGAAAAAATTGGAACAAATACGCGACCAGGTCAACGCATTCCATGCAACACTCACCCCCGCGTCCGATCTTCTTGGAGCTGCGCAGTCGCTCCAGAATATCAACGCCCAGAAAACCGGCCCGTTCAAGTCAGGGGAAACCCCTCTCGGTGTGGGACGGGATTATGCTTTTATCGGTACGGCTCTTGCCCTGAACCCGGGGGATCTTTCGAAACCCTTTGAAGGGGCTCGTGGTTATTATATTATGAAGATGACTTCGAAGACACCGTTCGACACCCTTAAATTTTCAAACGAGCGGAATACGTTGCGTGATCAACTTCTGCAGGAGAAGCAAAACCGGCTCTTTAGTGAATGGCTGACGGCTTTGCGGGAGAAAGCAGAAATCGAAGACTATCGAGACCGATTCTTCCGATAAATGGAAAAAAGGGGGGATGCCTATGAGGCGATTCCCGGTGTTGGTGATGGCGTTGCTGTCCGGAGCAGTGGGGATCCTGCATGCCCAGACCTCCGATTGGTTCCTCAGTGCGGCGTTCAGGGGGAGTTACACCACAACCTCAAAAGTGTTTTACAATCCCGAGTCCCCCACCCCCGAAGTCCGAAATGAGCATAATATTTTCGACAATATTTACGGTGGTGGTGTCGAGGTCCGGCTTCAAAATCTTGCCGACAATTATTTCGTTGCCCTCACCGTTGAATACCTCTCCAAGCTTCACGAGCAGGCGCAGCTTGTTGCCCTCAGCAACCCCCCCCGTACGCTTCCGGTGACCGACGGTTTTCACATCGTCCCCATAGAGCTCGGGTTGAATATGTTTATCCCTCTTGGGTCGGAGAAGGTCAGGCTGGCCATGGGAGGAGGGTTGGGCGCCTACATCGGCAACCGGATCTTTTCCGTTGCCGGGGTTGATGCGCGACAGTTGAAGAGAGCGATAGGGTACGGTATTCACGTGGAAAGCAGTTTCGACTACCGGGTCAATGCCAGTTTTTCTGTGAGGGGAGAGATGCGGTTCCGCGATCCCGAGATTCTTACCGAAAGCCGGTTCGATCAAGCGACGGTGGAGTACAACGGCACGATTGTGGCATTTCCCCGTGACCCCTTCAAATCCAGGGTCAATGTGAACGGCCTCACGTTCAGTCTCGGGCTTGTCCTCGATATCTTCTGAGGTCAATGGACTGTGCATACGAAGCGGAGGCAAAGGCAAGACAACGCCTTTGTTCTTTCGCTTTTTTTGTTGAGCTTCACACGAGTCAAACCTGTCAAAATGAGCGCACCGCCATGGAACAGGCAACACCGAAGAAGAATTTGATTTACCTGGCCGGATTTATGGGGAGCGGGAAGAGTACGATCGGCCCCATCCTGGCCAACACGCTCGGGTACGATTTTCTCGATATCGACAGGGTCATCGAGGGGAAAACGTCAAAACGGATTGCCGATATCTTTACCGAGAGTGGAGAACGGGCCTTTCGCGTGATCTAGCGGAACACCCTGGAGGAAGTCTCTCTCCTTCATCGCTGCGTTGTTTCCCTCGGGGGCGGCACCATTGCGAATGACGAGAATTTTCGGTTGATTCGGGAGAGCGGCGTGATCATCTACCTGCAGCTCTCGCCCGAGGAGATCCTGAAGCGCGTCCATTTTAAGACAGACCGGCCGATGCTGAAGGATGGGCAGGGGGGAAAGCTCCAAAAGGAGGAGATGCGCGAGCGTATTCAGGACCTGCTTCAACGCCGGGAGGAGTTCTATCGCCAGGCGGATATTCTCGTCAAAACTGATCAGGTGAAGGTGGGGACAACCGTGGACGAGATCGTCCACAAACTGCGCGGGTTGATCGAATTTTGACTTGGACCAAGATCGTTCCCAACCAACAACAGGGGGTCCCTTGATTCATCGACAGATCGATGTGGCATTGGGTGAGCGGAGTTACCCGATCTATGTCGGGAACGATATGACGGCAACCTTCGCCCCCACATGCAGGCAACACGGCATCCCGGACCGTTTGGTGGTCCTGACGGACGGCAATGTCGCTCCCCTCTACCTCCAACCCTTGTTGAAACACCTCCGGCATTTCAAGTTCGACGTCACTTCGATCACGATCCCGCCGGGGGAACGGCAAAAAAGCCTCCAACGGGCACACGCCATCTTTACCGGGATGCTGGAAGCAGGGGTGGGAAGGAGGTCGGCGGTGATTGCGTTGGGAGGAGGAGTGATCGGGGACTTGGCGGGATTCATCGCGGCGACGTACCACCGGGGAGTACCGTTGATTCAGGTCCCGACCACGCTCCTGGCCCAGGTGGATAGTTCGATCGGCGGAAAGGTGGCCGTCAATCACCCGTTGGGAAAGAATATGATCGGGGCGTTTTATCAACCCAAGTTTGTTTGGACCGATATGGAGTGTCTCCGGACGCTCCCGGCGCGGGAGATCGTCAGCGGGTTGGGGGAGATCATCAAATATGGGGTGATCCTCGATGCCGGTTTGTTTGACGATCTTGAGGCGAACATCGACAGGATTCTTTCCCTGGACCGCGAGGCGATCCTCCGCGTGCAGACGCGATGCGCCGAGTTGAAGGCGGACCTCACCTCACAGGATGAGAAGGAGGCCGGTATTCGTATCGTGTTGAACTACGGCCATACCGTCGGCCATGCGCTGGAGGCCGCGGGCAACTATCGTTTGCTGAACCATGGTGAGGCGGTACTGCTGGGGATGATCGCCGAAAGTTCGATCGCGCTTGCGATGGGGATGATCGGCCGGGATGTTCATGACCGGATCGTCGGTTTAATCCGCCGCGTGCCGTTGAAATTCAGGGCGAACGCGCTCGATGTGTCGAAAGCAATTGCGCTCATGAGCCATGACAAGAAATCGATCGCCGGCCGGAAGCGGTTTGTCCTTCCGATCCGGGTCGGCGAGGTGCAGGTGACCGAGGGGGTCGATCGTTCCATGATCCGTTCCTCGCTTCTTTCCACGTTGAACCTCTACAAAACAAAGAGCCGATAGGTGATGAGGATAGTCTCCGTGCCGGTTCGAATTGTCGTGCTCGTTGCGGCGTTTACCCTTCTGAGTTGTGAACAGGACCTCCCGGTCACTCCCGACTACGACAGCGTCACGACTATTGTGTACTCGAAACACGTTCAGCCGCTCTTCAATCAGCACTGTGCGACGGGCGGTTGCCATACTTCGGCGAGCGCGGCGGCCGGACTGGTTCTCGATTCCTGGGAGAATGTTTTCCGGGGTTCCGAACATGGAGCCTCCGTGATCCCGTTTCGTTCCCGGAAGAGCCACCTGATTTTTCATGTCAACCGCGACGCAGCGGTGGCTCCCGTCGCCGACCCTCCCATGCCTCCCGACCAGCCCTTCTCACCTGCGGAGGTTCGCTTCCTGATGCGGTGGATCGACGAAGGAGCAAGGAACGACGCCGGAAGGGCCCCCTTTGAGCAATCGCCACAGGGGAAGGTCTATGTCACCAACCAGGCGGATGACGAGGTGGCGGTGATCGATATCGGGTCCCGGTTGTTGATGCGGATGGTGCCGGTCGGCGCTCTGGACAACGTTTTAACCCCTCCGGAAGCGCCTCACAACATTACCCTTGACCCGCAAGGTCAATATTATTACATCAATCTGATCGTTGCGAACGAGTTGTGGAAATTCCGTGTTCTGGATGACGCCTTTGTCGCCAAACGGAGCCTCGGTTCACTCCGGTCCCCGGCGCAGATTGCCATCACGCCGGATGGGAGAACGGGTTTTGTCTCCAATTTTGACCTCACGGGAACCCACCGCGGCGTCCAGGTTTTTGATACGCAGTCGATGCAGCTGACCGGCGAGATCACCGACCAGCGTGTTCGTGCCGTCCACGGGGCGCAATTGAGCCGCGATGCGCAGCAACTCTGGACCGCGAACGGGCAATCTGATAACATCGCGGTCATCGATGTTGCGTCCCGGTCCGTGGTCGATGTCATCAAGGTGGACCCCTCGGTTCCGGACCTCCCGGTGGGGGCGCCGCGGTTCGGCCCGTACCAATTGGTCTTTTCCCCCGATGGAACGGCCGCGTACGTTACATGCCGGTTCTCGAATGAAGTGCGGGTCATCGATACACAATCCCGGAACCTGATCAAGGTTATCCCGGTCGGAACGAACCCGTTGATCCTCGACATCACACCGGATGGGCGGTTTGTCTATGTTGCGAACCGGGGGACCGGTGCATCTCCTTCACGGTCGGTCTCGGTCATCCGGACGAGCGACAATACGGAGTTGATGAAGATCCACGATGTCGGCGTCGAGCCGCACGGCGTCGCGGTGACGAAAGACGGAGCGTTTGTCTATATTGCTTGCGAAAATGTCAATAGTCCGGACGCGCCACACCATCCCGTTGAAGGGTTGAAGACCCCGGGAATTGTTGCCGTGATCGAGGTCGCGACCAATCGGGTTATACAGCGCATCGAAGTAGGGGCGTTTGCAGCGGGAATAGCAATCGTTCCATACTAGAGAATCACTATTCCATCACCACAGGAGGGGACATGCGTCTCAGCGCATCTGTTGTACTATTTCTTGTTCTTATCGGTTCTTCCGCCGTTTCCCAACAAAGCCTGAACATGGAAAATCTTGGCAACAAGAATGATTATGCCTTGACAGGACAGTACTCCGCGTGCTGGGGGTACGTCGCTCCCGATGGAAGGGAATATGCCTTGCTTGGATGCCAGACCGGCACTTCCATTATTGATATCACCGACGCACCGACGCTCCGCGAGGTATCGTTCATTCCCGCTCCTCAATCGAACTGGCGTGAGATGAAGACGTACAAACAGTACGCGTTCGTGGTGACCGAGAATGGGACCGGGTCGGGGGCAGGCATCCAGATTATCGATCTGACGAATCTCCCGACTTCGGCCACTCTTGCGAAGACGTTTGTATGGGCGGATACGATCAACTCTGTTCCAACCATGATTCCCCGTGTCCACTCCCTCAGCGTCAGCGGCAACTACTTGTACTTAAATGGGGGCAACTATAACGGTATCCGTATTCTCGACGTGCGGGATCCTGCGAACCCGGTGAAAGCGGGAGTCTACGCGGGGCCGTATATTCATGACTCGCACATTCGCAACGACACTATTTTTGCTTCAGCCATTAATTCCAGTGGAGGGATCGATATCGTCGATGTCCGAAACAAGTCGAACCCGGCACGCATCAAGCTTCTTCAATATCCCGGGTCCGGAACCCATAATGCCTGGACCACCTGGGATCGGAAATACCTTGCCACGACCGATGAGGTGGGAACAACGACAAAGACTCTAAAAGTCTGGGATATCCGCGATCTCCAGAATCCGACCAAAGTTGCCGAGCTTGCCGTAGGGAGTGCTATTGTCCATAATGTCTTCATCAAGGGAACCCTGGCATACGTTGCCTGGTACACCGCCGGGATCCGTGTGGTGGATTTATCGAATCCGGCAAGCCCTCAAATTGTGGGAGCGTATGACACATACCCGCTCAACGATAATGCGGCCTATGCAGGGAACTGGGGCGCCGATCCGTACTTCCCTTCGGGAAAGGTCATCATCTCCGATATGCAGACCGGTCTGCACGTTGTCCGCTATACGGGTGATAAAAGGGGGATCGTGAACGGCACCATCACGAATGGAACAACCGGAGCCGTCATCCCGGGCGCATTGCTTCATTTCAAAGATGCGGCAATTACGCGGTGGACCGGCTCCAACGGTCAGTACATTTTTGGCTATGCCCCGGGAACGTATTCGGCAGCGATCGAGGCCCCGGGCTTTCAACCGAAAGACGTGACGGTGACGGTCACCGAGGGGGCCACGACCACTGCGAACATCGTTCTTTCCCCGGTAGTCTCCGTAGAGGGAGAAGGGGTACCAACCATCTTTTCGCTCGATCAAAACTATCCCAACCCCTTTAACCCGGCAACGACCATCCGCTTCACGCTTCCGGAGGAGGAATTCGTCTCCCTGAAAATGATGAACATCCTCGGCCAGGAAATTGCCATTCTGGTGGAAGGATTGCGGCCGGCAGGGGCACAGAGCGTCACGTTTGAGGCCCGCGATCTCCCTTCCGGGGTGTATCTCTACAGGCTCGCGGCCGGTGGTTTCTCTGCCATGAAGCGCATGATAGTTCTTAAGTAAGGATGGGATCCATGATGAAGCGCATGGGGGGTGTGGGCCAAAACCGGAGAGAGTTGTTGATCGTGCTCGTACTCCTTTTTGGCTTCATGGCGAATGCCCAGATAAGTCAGAACGTTCAACTCCTCGGAAATTACCAGGGACACCGCGACCTGAATATCAATGGGACCTACTACTCGGGGGTGTGGGGATATTACGATGAGAACGGACGGGAGTACGGTATCCTGGGGGCGCTGAACGGAACGGCGATCGTTGACCTGAACTTTCTTCCCGACTCGCTCCATGAAGTCGCTTTTGTTCCCGGACCTCCGGCTTCTTACAGCTATCGCGAGTTCAAGACCTATCTTCACTATCTCTATATCGTATCGGAAGGGGGGGAGGGAGCCCAGATTGTCGACCTTTCCGGTTTGCCGAACTCGGTCCGGTTTGTTGGAAATTTTCAATTTGACGGTTATACGCGAACGCACAGCATCGGGGAAACGGACGGATATCTTTACTTGAACGGTGGGAACGCGACGGCGAATGGAGGGACGGCGATCGTCAGCGTCAGGAACCCGGAACAGCCGCAAAAACTGGGCACCTTCTCCGGCCACTATGTGCACGACTCATACGCTTATGGTGACCGTTTTTACGCCGCCGGGATTTTCGGCCAGGGCCTGAGTGTCGTGAACGTGAGCGACAAACAGAACCCCTTTTTGATGAAAACCATCGAGTACTTCGGTGCAGGGACCCACAACGTCTGGACAACGGACGACGGGAAGTACGCTCTCACCACCGACGAGATCGGTTCCACGCCGAAAACTCTGAAGATTTGGGATGTCCATGATCTCGAGGTGGTCACGAAAGTCGGGGAATGGAACCCGCGACCTGACGAAACCATCCACAACGTTTTCGTCAAGGGGAACTACGCCTACACAGCTTTCTATAAAGCAGGATTGCTTGTTGGCGATATTTCCGATCCGGCAAACCCGACAACAGCCGGCTTTTACGACACCTATCCCGTGGTGAACTCGACGAGGTTTGATGGCGCGTGGGGAGCATATCCATATCTTCCCTCGGGCCGGATCCTCGTATCCGACATGCAAACCGGATTGTACGTTTTTCAGTTTGACCAGCAGAAGATCGGCAAGCTGGTGGGAACGATCACCGACGGCGCAACGGGTCAACCGATCACGGGAGCCATCCTCCGGATCAAGGAAACCGGGCAGACACGATGGACGGGAACTGCGGGACAATACCTCTGGGGCTATGCCACCGGCACATATTCGGTAACCGTTGAAAAAGAGGGATACGGCACGAAACAGATGGAAGCTCTCATCGGGCAGAATTCAACGACGACCGTGAATATCGTTCTCTCAAAAGCGACCTCGGTCGAAAACGGCCCGCCGACCGCATTTGCCCTGCACCAAAACTATCCGAACCCATTTAATCCCTCCACAACAATTCCCTTCGAGCTTCCTCGTGCGACGCATGTGACTCTCACAATCCATGACCTCTTTGGCCGGGAGGTTGCCCGGTTGGTGGAGGGAGAGGTTTCCGGGGGAAGACATTCAGTCCCATGGTCGCCGGGTTCATCCCCCTCCAATGTCTATTATTACTCATTGAAGACCTCCGAACGCACGATGACGAAACGGATGATTCTTGTCAAGTGAACATCCTCCCATGAACTCCGGTGCTGTTGCACGCTTTCCCCTCATTCTCGCTGGACTCTTCGTCCCCCTTCTTCTCCTTGCCCAACCGTTTCGTCAGGATCTCGGTGTCGATCGAGTCGTCAGGGATGGGGCCCCCCTTACCAATTCGTTCACCGGCGGCATCGACAGTCCGGTGTTTCAATGTGCCGATATCGACGGAGATGGAAGGAGGGATCTTTTTCTTCTCGACAAAGATCGTCGGCTGATCCTCTATCGCAACACAAGCACCACGTCGTCTCCACAATTCGAACTCACCTCGTTCCATTTTCAGAATTTAAACGTCGGTCTCTGGTTCCGCTTCGTCGATATTGATGGAGATGGGGACCAGGACCTCTTCTGCAACGGACCCAATGCGACGGTCAGTTTCCACCGGAACACCGGCACGGCAAGCGATCCTCACTATGTCCTTGAACTCGAGACGGTCAAAGATCAGAATGGCGCCGTGATCCTCAGTGAGGAGATCAGCGTTCCGGCCTTCGCCGATTTGGATGGGGATGGAGATTTCGATTTCTTTTCAGGGAACTCGGTCGGTTCGATTTGGTACTATGAGAATGTTGGGACGGTCTCGATGTTTAATTTCCGATTTGTAACCGACCGGTATCAGAGCATTACTATCATCGGTGTGGGGGGAAGCGCGGCACCCTCGGAAGCAGGATCGAGGAAGGAAAATCTGCCGGCAGGTGTGACGGGGGAAAGGTTGCACGGCGCGATGGCCCTGGCGTTTGGCGACATCGATAGAGATGGGGATCAGGATCTTGCCTGGGGAGATTTCTTCAACAAGAGTCTCTACTTCCTGAGGAACACGGGGACGCCGGTCAACCCGCAATTGGTCCTCTCCGATTCGACATGGCCGAAGGAGACCCCGGTGCTGACCGACGGCTTCAACATGCCGCAGCTGGCCGATCTGAACAATGACGGAAAGCTTGATCTGCTGGTTGGGGTTCTCTCTCAGGGCTACTCCCTGGACAACTTCATGTACTATCGCAATGACGGAACAGAGCAGAGTCATCATTTTGTTCTGGAGCCAAGGAACCTGATCCCGACCCTTGATGTCGGCTCCGCAAGCTCTCCGAACTTTGCAGATGTCGACGGAGATGGCGATCTCGATTTGGTCCTCGGAAGTGAGGATGGGAAGCTCGCACTCTTCGAGCGAACGGGGATTGGTGCATCGGCCTCCTTCCGGCGTTCAACAGACAGGTTTGTGGACCTGCCAGGGTTGTTCAATGTCAGTCCGGCGTTCGGCGATCTGGATGGAGACGGCAAACTTGATCTTTTGCTCGGAGATGCCAACGGAAGGCTGAGGCTGTACCGGGGAGCGACAAATTTTGCAGAGGATACGGCGTTCTCCCTTCGCGCGACTTCCTTCGGTCAGAACGCGGCGCCTGCGCTTGTCGATATCGATAATTACGGGACTCTCGACCTGTTTGTCGGAACGGGGGGAGGGAGGATCCAGTACTTTCACAATACCGGAACCGCCGCGAACCCTGTTTTCGAGTTGCAAACTGCGTTCTTTGATTCCATCGATGTGGGAGACGACGCCAAACCGGCTTTTTCCGATCTTGACAATGATGGGGATCCGGACCTGGTGGTCGGTGCGAGGGATGGCTCGATCAACTACTGGCGTAACGATGGGACGGCGTTGCCATTCTCTTTCGTTTTTGTAAAGGATTTCTTTTTAGAGATCAACGCGAGGGCGCGGGCGGCCCCCGCCTTCGCGGATATCGATGGGGATGGTGATCTCGATTTATTCCTTGGAAATATAAAAGGAGGGTTGTATTTTCATTGTAACGATCGCGTGGTTCTCAGCACTGGCCGGACTGAGCAGCCCTCCTCATTCGAGTTGAGGCAGAATTACCCGAACCCGTTCAACCCGGTGACGCTGATCGAGTTCTGGCTGACGAAGGAAGAGAGTGTCAGCCTGGTTGTGTATGACCTCCTGGGCCGCGAAGTTACCACGCTGGTGAACGAACGGAAACTCCCGGGCCTGAATCGAGCTTCCTGGGATGCTAGGGGAGTGAGAAGCGGCGTTTATTTCTGCAAGCTCCGCGTGGGGGAAACAGTCGATACAAAGAAAATGATACTTCTGCGGTGATTGCACCTGTCCACCAACCGAAGAGGGAACGATTTTTCCTCTTGCGGGACACGCCGGGGCCCTGGAGCGAAATCCAGTGCAGGGGAGGGAGAAGGGGATGTGTCATGGTTCGAACGATTTCTTGGCTGAGCGGGCCGATGGTTTCAACGGCTCACGCCGTGTTGATGCGTTTCGTCGGGGTCGTCGTCGTTGTGTTCCTCACTTTTTGTTCTGTGCCGGGGCAGGGGAAGGTGTACCTGGTCCTCGGCTCCGATACGGCGATCTGGGAGTCGATGGATGTCGCACGATACCAGAGCACGTATAAACCCGATCTTTATACCGACCCGTCCCGGAACGGTTTTCGGGTCATGGACGCGGCCTTCCGAACGAAGCTGGTCGATTCCTACGGCCGGCCGATGAAGCTCACCTGGTGGATGATGGCGGGGAATATTTTTCGATACGCGACGAACAAGAACGTCCCCATCCCCAATATCATGACCCTGTACCTCATGCAACAATATCATGGGGAGTCGCTCCGTCGCTACGGCGACGAACTGACCCTTCATTATCACACCTTCACATGGACCGATTACAACAACGATGGGATGTATTACTGGAACCAGGCCCGGAGCTTTGAAGAATGCAGGAGCGATTTCGATTACACGCTGGCCCAGTTCCTAATCGAGGAGAATGTCTACCCCGTATCGTTCCGGAGCGGCTGGCACGCGATGGACAACGGCTGGCAGCGATACCTCGACGAACTCCTTCCGTACAGCATGCATAACGACTGGCCCTCGAAGCGAACCGACCCCACCGAGCCGATCGACAATGAGTTCGACTGGTCTCTTTCACCGAGTACGTGGGTCCCCTTTCATCCTTCTCTGGAAGATTTCCGTGTTCCGGGCAACGCACGCGGATGGAACCTGCGGTCCAAGCATATCGGTTCCGTCAATACCGCGTTGATGGACACGCTCTTTGCGCGCGCCCAACGCGGGATCGATCAGGTTGCGTGTCTCTGGGGCCATCTGCCGGAGACGGATTTTCTCGATAACCTGAAGAAGATCGACAGCCTGGCGCACCGGTCCGAGGCAAAATATGCCGGTGTTAAATTTCGCTATGACACGGCCATCGAAGCCATGCAACGTTGGATCGGATCGAGTGATACCACTGCTCCGCAACTGACCGTCACGGAAGATCGTCAGGGTGATATGATCTCCTTCACCATCCAGTCCGATGAACCGATCTTCCAGAAACAACCCTTCGTTGCCGTCAAAGACCGGTATGAACGATACACGCTGATGCACAGCACGCCGATCGGTTCGAATACATGGCGGACCGATCCGTTCCTGGAGAGCCTGCTGGCGAAGGTGAGCGTCGCGGCGACGGATACCATGGGAAATCTCGCGAAGCGCAGTGTCCGCTTTTTGCCGGACGATATTTACATGGACAACAGACATTCGGGGTACAGCGAGCCGGCCGGATCGTGGTCGGCGATCACGACTACAACATGGGGCGTCGATTCACGGACCGCGACATTGTCGGAGGGGACTGTCATCAAAGCGCGATGGACGCCTCCGCTGGAGGAGGCCGGACGATACCGGATCCTGGCCCAGGTTCCGGTCCTTTCAAACCCCGCCGCATCGGTCCGTTTCATGATCTATTCGGGAGGGATGCCGGTCGATTCCGTCCTCTTCAGCACGCCGTTGCCCGGCAGCGAATGGATTTCGCTCGGGGCTCCGCAGCTTGTACCCGGAGCCGGGACGTACGTGGAGTTCGTGGCCGACGGCACTTCGCAGGGCGGAAAACGGGTGGGCGTTGATGTCGTGCGGTTCTCGCCCTTGGTGCGGGATCGCCAGTTGGTTGTTCAGCAAAGCTTTGTGAATTTCGGGCCGGTGTCGAAGGAAGATACGGCCGTGACGGTTCTCACGGTGACGAACGGTGGAGTGAACGATCTTCGGATAACGGGGATCTCGTCGCCTGTTGCCGCTTTCTCCTCCACGGCCCAATTCCCGATCGTGCTTGCGGGAGGGGGATCCGCCAGTGTCCCGTTGAGATTGATCGGCGTGAGCGTCGGTGCGTTATCCGACTCGATTTTTATTACGAGCGACGACCCCGTAGTCCCATCGTATGCTCTCCCGTTCGCGGCGGACGTTCAGAACTACTTCCAGGTGGTCGATAACGGGGATGCCGGATCCTATCAGGAATCCGGGGCTTGGAACACCAGCGTTGCACAAGCGTACGGCCCGAGCAGCCGGTATGTCAGCGTATCATCCACCGGCGGAGCATTTGCGACCTACTCATTCACCGTCAAACGATCGGGTTCCTACGATCTGATGTACATCGTTCCAACGACGGTTAACAGTGCCACGAAGGCTCTCTATGTTATTCGGATCGGGGCGCAAGTGCCGGACTCGTTGACTGTCGACCAGAATGTCGGCAGTGGAGCATGGGTGGTGTTGAAGAGATATTCCTGCATCGCAGGAGACCCGATGACGGTCCGGGTGATTGACACGGGGAAGAACCCTTCCGGTGTTGTCCTTCGTGCCGACGCGATGAAGATAGCGATGGCCGGGGGGACGACGGCGGTCGGGCCCTCGGATCAGCAAGGCAGTCCGCACGAATACCTCTTGCGGCAAAACTACCCGAACCCGTTCAACCCGGCGACCGTGATCGAGTTCGGTGTCCGGGACGAGGGACTGGTGACGCTACGGGTGTTCGACCTCCTCGGGCGTGTGGTGGCGACGGTGTTGGATGCGGTGAGGTCACCGGGACTTCATCGGCTGCAGTGGGATGCCGGCGGGTTGCCAAGCGGGGTTTATTATTACCAGCTCAGGGCCGGAGCATTTGTTGAGACTAAAAAAATGTTGTTGATGCGATAAGATCAGAAACGAACTTCTCATTAAGGGTAACGAATGAAGCCTTGTATTCGAGTGTTGTTGGTGGCAGGTATCTTCCTTTCCCAGCAGGTGTTCTCCCAGGTTCCTCCAAAGCGTGAGTTCCGCGCGGCGTGGATCGCGACGGTGTTAAATCTCGATTGGCCCTCCACGCAGGGAGGCGATCCTCAGGCTCAACGCAATCAGCTCATTACAATATTGGACGGTCTCAAGGCCGTCGGCATCAACGCCGTGGTTTTTCAGGTTCGGTCGGAGTGCGATGCGATGTATCCGTCAGACATCGAGCCATGGTCATACTGGTTAACAGGAAAGCAAGGGAGTGCTCCAATACTTCCCTTTGACCCTTTACAGTTTGCTCTCCAAGAGGCGCACGCACGGGGGATGGAGTTGCATGCATGGTTTAATCCGTACCGTGTTGAGAGATCAGCCGGTAACTATCCACTCGCCCCCAACAATGTCGGTGTCGTACATCCGGACTGGGTGATTCAAATGGGGACCTATCGTTTTCTGAACCCCGGTCTCCGCTCCGTCCGAGACCATACTGCCAGGGTTATTTCAGATGTCGTGCGGCGATACGATGTTGACGGTGCACACATGGATGATTATTTCTATGAAGCCGGGATCAGTACGCAGGATACGGCCACGTTTAGCGCCGATCCCAGAGGGTTTACAAATATCGGTGATTGGCGACGCGACAATGTGAACCTCCTGATCAAACAGGTCTATGACAGCATTCTGACGATCCGACAAAGGGTGAAGTGGGGAATAAGCCCCCGGGGAATCTGGAGGAATGGAGTTCCAGCGGGGATCATCGGCTCGGATAATTACAGTGTCATCTATTGTGACGCCACAGCATGGTTGAACGGGCAGTACATCGACTACATCGCCCCGCAACTGTACTGGCCCTTCGGTGGTAATCAGGATTATGCCAAGCTCATGCCCTGGTGGTCGTCGGTGAAGAACGGGAGGCATCTTTATGTGGGTCATGCACCCTATCGGATCGCCACGTCGCAGGGAGATTGGGGGCCTTCGGAACTTCCCAATCAGATTCGGCTGAACAGGATCAATTCCCAGGCACAAGGAAGCATTCAATTTAGGGCAAGATTTGGAGTTCTCGATAACCTGAAAGGATTTTCCGACTCGCTCAAGACCGATCTTTACCGATACCCGGCCCTGCGGCCTCTCATGGCGTGGAAAGAAACAACCCCCCCCAATGCGCCGACCGGGCTGACCATCGCCAAACTGAGCTCCTCCGCAGTCATCAGTTGGACGGCTCCGATGGTTGCATCGGACGGAGAACTTGCTTCCCAGTACGCCGTCTACCGGTCCAGCACTCTCCCGATCAATTTTAACGATCCGCGGAACATCCTCGCGGTGCAATCGAACACGAGCTACGTCGACCAGCCGCTCCCTTCGCAGGGGATCACGTACTATTACGCGGTCACCGGACTGGATCGCCTGCACAACGAAAGCCCTTCCAGCAACATTATGGGAGTGACTTCGAACGGAGTTGTCGGCGTCGAGGCGGAACGAAGCGTCATCGCGTCGTATCGGCTCCATCAGAACTTCCCGAACCCGTTCAATCCGGCAACCGTGATCAGGTTCCAGCTTCCGGAGGAACAGCGGGTGACGATCCGGGTGTACGACATCCTGGGCCGCGAAGTGCGGATGCTGGTCGATGGGATGAGGGGAGCGGGGGAGCACCAGGTGCTGTTCGATGCGACGGGATTACCCACCGGCGTTTATATCTACCGCCTGGTGGCGGGGGAATTCGTCGGGAGCCGGAAGATGCAGCTTGTGCGATAAAAGGTTGACAGGTTGAAGGTTTCCTTCTTCCGGGATTGTGCTTAGTCGAAGGAAACCTTCATCAACGCTTTAGAGATGGGTATGTTTACCAGTTGATTCTCCCCGGACCCTGCCGTTCGTTCCGCCAGGCGGGACTGGTATGCACATCGCACTCGCCAACAGGATATTTCGCGTTGAAAATTTCGGTCATTGTTTCGGGGCAGAACTCTCTCGCTTTTCTCTTCGTCTCCACGCAGATCGTATCGGTGATCACTCCCTCGGGCTGGCGGAAGTACTCGAGCGGCAGGGCAATGTCGGGATCCTCGTACGTGTGACGCATGAAGAGGCCGAAGATCGGCGCCGCGGCACGTCCCCCCTGGCCATCCGAGCTGCCGAACTTGATCCTGTTGTCGTCGAACCCGACCCAGGCACCCGCGACCAGTTGAGGCGTAAACCCGACAAACCACGCGTCGCCGTAATCGTTTGTCGTTCCCGTTTTTCCTGCCGCGGGAAGCGCGAAGTCCCGCCTGATCGCACGGCCGGTTCCTCCCTCTTCGTTGACCGCTCCCTCCAGGAGATTCGTCATGATATATGCGGTCTCCTTACTCAGCGCCTCTCGTTTGGAGGGTGCGTTTTCCTCGAGGATGTTCCCATCTTTATCCTCGATCCGCAGGATGGAGATCGGTTCCACGTGCACCCCCTCATTGGGAAAGACTCCATACGCTGACGTGATTTCGAGCGGTGAGACCTCACCGCTGCCGAGGGCGATCGATTCATACGGAGGGATCGTCGAAATGATCCCCATCCGCTGCGCATAGTCGACCACCTGCTTGGGGGGAGCGATCTCGAGGATCGCGCGCACGGCGATGAGGTTGATGGATCGTTTCAATCCTTCGCGCAACGTGTATTTGCCCCCGAAGGTCCCGTCGAAGTTCTGGGGCGTCCAGCGTGTCCCGTCCGCCATGGGGACGGTCACAGGCTGATTGAGCAACTCGTAACAGACCGGCGTGCCATTGTCGATGGCCACGGTATAGACGAACGGTTTGAAGGACGAGCCGGGCTGGCGGCGAATCTGCGTGACATGGTTGAGGCCGTACTTGAACTGGCGGAAGTTGCGCCCACCCACCATGGCCTTGATCTGCCCGGTGTGTGGATCGATCACCACAAATCCCACCTCGATCGTGCGGGCGACTATGCGAATGGAGTCGATAAACTCCACGTTGGTGCGGAGCGCGTTCACGATACTATCACGGATGGCGGGGGTTTTCGCTTTTTTATACACGTCGAGGTCGCGGATGCTCTTGTCGACGTTGCTCCGGAGAATCTCCGGATACTTTTTCCAGTCCCACAACTCATCGAACCGTTTCTGGAATTCGGCGAGGTGTTCCTCCACGGCGCGGTTCGCATGGCGCTGCATGCGGCTGTCGAGCGAGGTATAGACCCGCAGCCCGTCACGATGGACATTGAATCCGTACTTCTCGGACCGTGCTTCGAGTTGCTGGCGGATCCATTCAACGAAATGAGGCGCAATACCGGTCCGCGAGTCCGGCTCCAGCGCCCTGAACACAAGGCTGTCGGAGCGGATCCCTTCCGCCTCCACCTCGCCGATATACCCGTCCCGGACCATCTGTCCAATGACAATATTGCGCCGGCCCAACGACCGATCAAGGTTGCGGAGAGGGTCAAAGTAGCCCGGTCCCTGCAGCATGCCGACAAACAGCGTGTATTCAGGGGGAGTGAGTTCGGAGGCCGACTTGTTGAAATAGCGTTGCGCGGCCGACTCGATGCCGTACGCTCCGCGTCCGAACCAGGCCACGTTCAGATAGAGTTCGAGAATCTCCTTCTTGGTGAAGTTCCGTTCGATCTGGACGGACGTCACAAACTCGCGGAGTTTGCGGGTGATCTTGTCGAAGATCGTCTCATTCTGACTACTGAGCCTGTAAAGGTTTCGCGAGAGTTGCTGGGTGATGGTGCTGGCCCCCGCCTGCCGGAACGTGATGAAGTTCAACACCATCTGGCGTGCGAACCGGGGAAGGTTGACCCCCCAGTGGTTATAGAACTCCTTGTCCTCCGTCGCGATCAGGGCGTTGATCAGTCCCTGCGGGAGGGAGTCGACGGAGATGCGCGTCCGGTTTTCGATGGCGAGCAGGTCGAGGACGGCGGCATCGGTTGAATAGATTTTCGTTGCCAGCCATGGCTTCGGGTTTTCCAGTTCTTCCAGGGAGGGGAGTCCGTTGACAATATAGACCCCGTACCCGATCGCCAGGGCGAGGAGCAGAACGCCGCCTGCGAGGACGAACTTCGCATTGCGCCGCAGGAACCCGCGACTTCTCTTCAGGAACGACCTGCGGTACTCCGGGTCGCGGAAGTACCGGTCCATGTCTTTTGTCGTGTCGTTGTTCTTTGCCATTCTGCCTCAAAATCGTCCGGAGTTTCCCCGGGGCCGATGCCCGCCATCCCTCAGTCTTGTTTAGTCCACTGTTCCAGCTTCAATGTCGTTCCGTCGAAGACCGCGTAGGTTCGTTCGTTGATCCAATCACCAAGATTAACATACACTCCGGAGCCGATGTTCCGGTACAACGATTGATGGTTGTGCCCCATCACCACATAGTCGAATCCCTCGCTAATTTTCCTCTCGGCGAACTCCACCATATCGTTCCCCTCGTACACTTTTTTTGACGTATGCCGGCGGCTGGTGTTCGAAGTTCCCCGGGCGATGCGGGTTGCGAGATCGGGGGGGAGGAGGGAGAAAAGGGCGATATTGGTCCTGTTTCTGAGGATACGCTTCAGAATCCGGTATCCCGTGTCGCTCTTGAGGAGCCCATCCCCATGATGAAGGTAAAACCGCCTGCCGTGGAGGGTCTGTTCGATCGGATCGGGAAAGATCTCCATCCCCAGTTCATCCCGAAAGTAAGTCGCAATCCAGAAATCATGATTGCCCGCGAGGTATGATACCTTCACGCCGGATTCCGTAAGGTTCGCGAGCGCCGTGAAAAGGCGGAAGTACCCTTTGGGCACGACCGTCCGGTACTCAAACCAGTAGTCGAAGAGATCGCCGAGGATAAATAACCGCTCACCGTCGAGAGCGACCATCTCCAAGAACCTGACGATGGTTCGTTCCTTGGCCCGGTCTTCCTCCGGTGTGCCGATTCCGAGGTGGGCGTCTGAGAAGAAATAGGTCTTGCGCATACGTTGGTCGAAGGATCCCCGGAACGACGGGCTCTTAGCAGAAATCATTGGTGGGACGATCTAAGAAAACCGCTCTTAGATAGCGAAAAAATGAGCGAAAATCAAGACGGGATCATGGACCCTGCGACAGCTTGCCGGGTCCTCTCAACCTCCGGAAGATTTCGTGTCAGGAAAGTGGAAGGGTGACGGTGAAGGTGCTTCCCTTGCGCGGCTGGCTTTTGACTTCGATGGTGCCGTGATGGGCCTGGGCGATCCAATGGGCGATCGCAAGTCCAAGGCCGCTTCCCCCCGCGTCCGGAAGATCATCCTGGCGCACACGGTAAAAACGGTCGAAGATTTTCTTATGCTCTTTTTTTGGGATGCCGATACCGGTATCACTGACGAGGAAGACGGCATTCCCGTTTTCATGGTGCAGGGAGATCGAGATGGCCCCCTCGTTGGGGGTATACTTGACGGCGTTCTCGACGAGGTTGAGAAACAATTGACGCAACCGGACCGCATCACCGCGCAACGTCACCGGCACGATCTGTTCGGCGGCGACCCGGATCCCTTTGCTCCCGGCAAGGATCTGCGCATCTTCAAGAATTTCCCCGACCATCCGATGCAGCTCGACGTTGTCGAAACGGAACGCCAGCCGGCCGGATTCCGATTTAACGAGGGTCATGAGACTTTCGACGATGGAGGAGATGCGGATCAGTTCATCGTGGAGGCTGGTGAGCAGTTCGCGGGTTGCTTTCGGAAGGCGTTTGTTCCGGAGAGCGACTTCGACCTCCCCGCGCATGATCGTCAAGGGGGTCCGGAGTTCGTGGGAGGCGTCGGCGGAGAACTGCTGGATCTGTGCGAACGATTCCTGGAGCCGCGCGATCATGTTGTTGATCGTCTCCGTCAGCCGTCCGAGTTCGTCGTCCGCCTTCTGGCGCGGAAGCCGCTGGCTGAGGTTCTGGGCGGTGATGGCGCGCGCCGTGGTCGTCAGGGTATCGACAGGCTTGAGCGATTTATGCGCGAGAAACCATCCGCCGATAATCGAGACAAGGAGGGCCAGCGGAGCCATATACCCGAAGTTGGAGAAAATGTCCCCCAGCGCTTCGTTGAGGTCCTCCAGGGGATAGGCCACGACGATCTTGACGTAGTCATTCTGCGTGGAAGCGAGGCGGAGTTCGCGGTTCTGCTCATCCCGGATGGTTACGATATTGATGGTCCGGTACGGGATATAGGAAAAGGAGATGGTCTCGTCCTCCAGCGAGGGGGAACGGTAGAGAAGGTCGCCGTTACGATCGAGAATCTGGATGAACTGCCGGCGTGGGCTGAGGAGGGTGTGCTGGTAGATTTGATTCCAGATCTGATCGGTCTCCACCGTTGCGACGTCCAAACTATCGACCGGTGAAAGGGCTGTGGCTGCGCGCTTGAGTTCCTGCAATTCCAGGAGGGCGGCGCGTTTGAGCCGCACCTTGCGGGCCTTCGGTTCGATGAATTCGTTGACCCACGCAACCTCGTTCCGGAGGGAACGATCAAGATTGTTCAACAGGATGGAGCGTGTCAGGAGGTAGGCGGTTGCCCCAAAGCCGAGAAGGGTGGCGCCGAGAAGGGCGGTGTACCACAACGTCAGTTTGGTCCGGATGGAATGGAACACCATCATCGCGATTTTCGCGGCTTCTCTTCATGGGCGATGTAGTACCCCTGCCCCCGCTCTGTGTGCAGAAGTTTCTTCCCGAACCCGTGATCGATCTTCTTGCGCAGGTGGTTGACGTACACGTCGACGATATTGGTCCCGGGATCGAAATCGAACCCCCAGATCTCCTTGGCCAGATGCTGGCGCGTCACAAGCTTCGGATGATTGCGCATCAGGCATTCCAACAGCGCGTACTCGCGGGCAGTCAGATCGATGGTGGTCCCGTTACGGGTGGCCTTGTGTTTGACGGTGTCGAGTTGGAGGTCTGCTATTTTTAACTGGGTCTGGCTCTGCCGCCCGCGACGGAGGATGGAGCGGATCCGGGCAAGGAGTTCTTCGAAGACGAACGGTTTCGTCAGGTAGTCGTCTGCGCCGCTATCCAGGCCGGAAACGATATCCTGTGTTTCGCTCCGCGCCGTGAGCATGAGAACGGGGGTTTTGAGTCCCGCCTTACGGATGGTCTTTAAAATTTCAAATCCGTCCTTTTTCGGCAGAAGCACATCCAGCAGGATGAGGTCGAATTGATCGGAACGGGCCCGTTTCTCCCCGAGTGCGCCGTCGGCGGCAATCTCCACCGAGAAGCCCTCGGTCTCAAGGCCGCGCTGGATGAAGCGGGCAAGTTTCGATTCGTCTTCGACAAGAAGGATATGCATGGTCTCTCGTCACAATGTTGATCCGGAATCCGGGGGAAGGAACAATCGTTATGAAGAACTTGTGGTAGATTCGATGCGCGTGCCCAAGGGAGACACGGATCGATCAGTAATCCGGCTGCGGTGACCGAAAGAAGGTAGGTTTAATTCGGAACACTGTCAAATTCATTTCCCCGGAAGAACATTTGTGTTTGTGAGTCTCATGGGACTTTTCTGCTCGCCTGAATATGGAATGGAGGCGTGCCGGAACTTCCTCACGCGAAACGAGTTGGGCTCAAGAGGTCACGGTGAAACCCGGAGGTTTCCGGTGCGATACGGTCATTGGAAACTCCCCCTTTTTTTATTATATTTTTCCGATTTTAAATTAACACTATTGTGACACCACTCCGTGAGGAAGGACACAACATCCTTTGTGCTCCGCGCCTTTCGGGGGGTGTGGGGGTTTTGCATAGTCATGAAAAAACACCTGTCGCTCCTCATCCTCCTCTTTGTTGTTCAAGGTTGCGTCCAGACCATTGCCATCAGGACCATGGGCGGGATCATGGACTACGGTTTTGAGGCGTTTAATGAGGAGTCGGACCTCCAGCTTGCACAGGAAGCGTTGGGTTCCAATCTGAAGCTTCTCGAAGCCCTCATCAAGGGCGACCCGGAAAACGAGAAACTCCTGCTCCTCGCTTCGCAGGGCTATAGTGCCTATGCGCTCGCGTTTGTCGAGGACGACAGCATCGAACGGGCACGCGTGTTCTACCAGCGGGGGCGTGACTTTGCCCTCCGCATTCTTCATCAGGACGCATCGATGCGGGAGGCCTTGGCCATGGACCTCGACTCCTTCCGCGCTGTTCTCAAAACACTTTCCCGGGAGGATGTCCCCGCCGTTTTCTGGACCGCGTTCGGGTGGGGAAGTTATATCAATATTACGCGGAACGATGTCGCCGCTCTCGCGGACCTCGCGAAAGTAATCGCGATGATGGAGTTCGTGGCGGAAAAGGATCCGACCTATTATTATGGAGGGGCCTATCTTTTCCTCGGCTCCATTGAGGCGGTAACCCCGGAGATGCTCGGAGGGAAGCCGGAGAAAGCCAGGGAGTATTTTGACAGGGCCGTTGCTGCCAGCGGGGGGAAATTTCTGATGACCTATGTTTTCTATGCAAAAACCTATGCCGCCCAACGCCTGGAACAAGAACTGTTCGAATCCTTGTTAGCAAAAGTGGAGAATGCCTCCCCTGATCTCCTGCCGGAGGCGCGCTTCCCGAATGCCGTGGCAAAACGAAAAGCACGCGCATTGCGTGAACAGATTCCCGAATTATTCTGAAATGGCCATTTTTCCGGAGTTCTCGTGAACCGACTATTGTCTCTCCTGGTACTCTCTTCCCTGGTGCTTTCTGCCCTCTACTCTCAACAGTATACCGTTCGGTTCGCTACCGTGGCCCCGGAGGGGAGCACATGGATGAATGTGATGAAGGAATTCGATGCCGCGGTCAGGAAGGAGAGCGGAGGGAAGTTGGGATTCAGGATCTATGCCGGCGCCACTCAGGGGGATGAAAAGGTGGTCCTCCGGAAGATCAGGGCCGGGCAGATCCACAGCGGCGGCTTTACGGGAGTTGCCATGGGGGAGATTGCCCCGATGGTGCGCATCCTCGACTCGCCGTTCCTCCTCCGGAATTACGCAGAAGTGGATTTTCTCTATCAGCAGTTCGACAAGGAATTCCAGAAGGCATTTGAGGAGGGGGGATATGTGTTGTTAGGATGGGCAGAGGTGGGGTTCGTCCATGTCTTTACTAATGCGCCGATCCGGAAACCGGACGATTTGAAAGGGATCAAGATGTGGACCTGGGAGGGGGACCCGATTGCCGAGACCTCCTTTAAGGCGCTCGGCATCAACCCCATTCCCCTTTCACTCGATAACGTGTTAACGTCGCTTCAGACCGGGCTGATCGATGCGTTTTATACCTCTCCGTACGCAGCGACCGTGCTGCAGTGGTACACACGGGTCAAATACATGGTCGACGCGCCCCTTGCCGATGCCGCCGGTGCGGTGTTGATCTCCAAAAAGTATTTTGATACAATTCCGACCGACCTGCAGGAGATCCTGGTCCGCAACGGCCGGACGTACCTGTCGAAACTTACCCGCCTGAGCCGCGAAGATAATAAAAAGTCGGTGGAGGAGATGAAAAAGCGGGGTATTACCGTGCTTCCGGTTCAGGAGAAAGACGTGCAGCAGTATATCGATGTCGGCGCCCGTGCGCGCCGTATGCTGGTCGGGAAACTATACTCAGAAGAATTCCTGAACCGTGTGGAGACCCAACTCGCCAATTTCCGGAAGAACAACAAAGGGGCACAATGAAGCTGCTCCAGAAGTTCGACACGCTTCTCAACAAGGCTGAGGGCGGACTTCTCATTCTTCTCCTCACGGTGATGATCCTGCTCGCGTTCGTGCAGGTGGTGCTTCGCAATGCCTTCTCCTCCGGTATCCTCTGGGCCGATATTCTTCTCCGTCACCTCGTTCTCTGGATCGGCTTTCTCGGTGCAGCCCTCGCCGCCAGCAGCGATCGCCATATCTCCATCGACGCATTGACCCGGTTCCTCCCGGAGCGGGTCAAACGCGGGGTGAACGTCCTCTCGTACCTCTTCGCCGCCTTCATCTGTTTCCTCTTTTTCCGCGCAGCCCAGACGTTCATCGGAAATGAGATGCTGGACGGGTCGACGGTCTATGCGGAGATCCCTTCCTGGTATGCGGAGATCATCATCCCAATCGGGTTTGGATTGTTGTTCATCCATTTCCTCATTCGAGCGATTCTCAGCGGACATGATGCCCTGACCAAGGGGGAGCCCCGATGAACGTCTGGCTCTTCGTCTTCGCGATCATCGTGCTTGCGCTGTTGGGAGCTCCGCTCTTCTCGATCATCGGGGCACTCGCGTTGTACGGATTCAGCTCCGCAGACATCGACCTTTCGGTCGTTATCATTGAGCTGTACCGCATTGCGGACTCCCCGCCGCTGATTGCCATTCCCCTGTTCACGTTTGCAGGGTATATGCTGGCGGAGAGTCAATCCCCGAAGCGGCTCGTCAACCTCGCTCAAGCGATGTTCGGATGGATGCCAGGGGGGCTCGCCATCGTCGTGCTGATCACTTGTGCGTTTTTCACTGCGTTTACCGGGGCGTCAGGCGTCACCATTGTTGCTTTGGGGGGATTGTTGTACCCCATTCTGATCAAGGAACAGTATCCTGAGCAGTTCTCCCTTGGATTGGTCACTGCCTCGGGGAGCATAGGGTTATTGTTCCCTCCCAGCCTCCCGATCATCCTGTATGCCCTTATTGCCGCCGTCAGTATCGATCAATTGTTTGTGGCAGGATTCCTGCCCGGGGTGATCTTGCTTGGCATTCTCTCGGTGTACAGCGTCCAAACCGGCATCAAGCATCATGTCCCGAAAATCGCCTTCACACTGCGCAATCTCGGCATGGCGGCGAAGGAGGCGGCGTGGGAACTCCCGCTTCCATTCATTGTCATCGGTGGAATTTATGGCGGCGCCTTCACCGCCACAGAGGCGGCTGCCGTAACGGCCTTCTACGTGTTTATTGTTGAGGTCTTGATCTATAAAGACTTGAAGATCCGGACCGATGTTCCACGGGTGATGCAGGAAAGCATGCTGCTCGTCGGGGCCATCATGGCGATCCTCGGAACGGCGTTTGGACTGACGAATTATCTTATCGACCAACAGGTACCACAGCGGCTCTTCGAGCTGGTCCGGGAGCATATCGACAGCAAGATCGCCTTCCTTTTGATCCTGAACGGCTTCCTGATCATCGTCGGGATGATGATGGATATCTTCTCGGCCATCATTGTCGTTGTTCCGCTGATCCTCCCGATCGCCCGCGAGTTTGGCGTCGACCCGGTCCATCTCGGCATTATTTTCCTGACGAACCTGGAGATCGGCTATATGACGCCGCCGGTCGGGTTAAACCTGTTCCTCTCCGGCCTTCGCTTCCGGAAGCCGATCCTCACGATCACCCGGGCGGTGCTGATCTTCATCGTGCTGGAGCTTCTCGCCCTGTTGCTGATCACCTACATCCCGGGACTGAGCCTCTGGCCCGTGGAGGTATTGGGTACCCGGTAACAGGGGGATGGAAAATTGTCCTTGACTTTATTACATTGACCACATCAATCTCAACACAAGAAAGGGCTTACACCATGGTTTCGAAGAAAATGCAGAGCGCGTTGAACCAGCAGATCAAACATGAGTTGTATTCCGCCTACCTCTATCTTTCCATGGCCTCCCATTTTGAAGCATCGAACCTTCCGGGGTTTGGCCACTGGATGAAGAAGCAATACGAGGAGGAGACCGGTCACGCGATGAAGATCTACGGGTATGTGAACAGCCGGGGGGGGCGTGTGGAGCTGGAGGCGATCGAGAAGCCGCCGGCGAAGTTCAAGTCACCGCTGGAGGTGATGAAGCAGGTGCTGGAGCATGAGAAGATCGTCACCGGCACCATCCACACGCTGTACGACCTCGCGATGAAGGAGAATGATTACGCGACGCAGGTGATGTTGCAGTGGTTCATCACGGAGCAGGTGGAGGAGGAGAAGACCGCAGCCGATATCATCGAGCAGCTCAAGATGGTGGGGGATGCGCCGGCGGGATTGATCATGCTCGACCGGGCTCTTGCCGCCCGCAGTTAAGACTTTGCTTATCCCCCTTCCCGGTGCGGGAAGGGGGATGTCGGTTTCATTCGCCAGCCACGAACGCCAGCCTGTCCCCGCGTGGGCTCACCGCAATCCTGGTAATTCCTCGGATCCCCGCTGCACTAAAATCCGCTATTTCTTTCCAAGATTCTCCCGAACCGGGTTTCCAAGCCAGGAGTTTTGATCCCTGGGCGATCAACAGCGTCCCATCCGGCGTCCAGGCATGGAATTCGCTTCCGTGCGGTGCACGAATGAGGGGGGTGACCTCCATGGTCCTCACGTCCACCTGACTGACCCACATCTCGTGTTCGGAGATGCGGTCAATGAAGCTTATGGTGTTCCGCCGCGGCATCGACTGAATGGACCGCCCGATGCCCTTCCAGGCCCGTTGCGCGTGACCGGTGGAGGTGGATGCGATGTGCAGTTCCGGCGGGTTGGCGAGGATGAACAGCCCCAGCGCATTGGCGTTTCCCCATGCATAATATCCAACCGGTTTCACCTCCCTGAGCAGGAGCTTTGGGTTCGTCCCATCGAGATTGAACTGCCAGAGACGTTGCACCGAGTCCAGTTCCACCCGAACGACCGAGAATGTTTTTCCCCCCTGCATCACGCCCGGTGAGTATTCGCTTTCTGCCGTGTTGGTGACCTGAACGGTTCTCCCCGAGGGGATATCAAACCGGTGTATATCCGTTCTCCCATCTTCCTTCATCATCGTAAAGAGAATTGCCTGACCGTCTGGGAGAAACGACGGCTGGTTATCGTATCCCGATCTGTTCGTCACATTTTTCGGTTGGCCGATGGTGATCATCCCCCTGGTTCTGAAAAGCGAAACAAGATGGATGTCGGTCCCGGGCACCTGGGCCTGTGCCGGGAGAAAACCGAGAAGGAGCAGGAACACAGGTCCTGCACGATGGGTGCACAAGGCAAGAGGTTTCTTCATGGAAATTCCTTGAGGGAAAAGAGAATCAGCGAACGTCACGCGCTTTCGGAATAGGGACCCCGGAGCTTCACCGGTGCGGTACGTTTGTTCCGCAAGCGAAGGTTGAGCATCTCCACAAACACGGAGAAGGCCATCGCAAAATAAATGTACCCTTTTGAAATATGCTGATCGAATCCTTCTGCGATCAGCACGACGCCGATCAGGAGAAGGAACGACAGCGCCAGCATCTTGACGGTCGGATGGCGATGCACGAAGTCGCTGATGGGACCGACAAAGATCAGCATAAAACCCACGGCGGCGACCACCGCCGCGACCATTACCCAGACGATATTGGTCATGCCGACTGCCGTGATGACCGAATCGAGCGAGAAGACAATGTCCAGCAGCATGATCTGGATGATCACGCTTGCGAAGGAGGAAGCGGTCCTTCCGCCCCCGCCCTCCTCTTCCCCCTCCAGCTTCGCATGAATTTCGTGCGTGCTCTTGGCAAGAAGAAAAAGCCCCCCGAGAATGAGGATCAGATCTCGGCCGGAGATCTCCTCGCTCAGCACGGTAAAGAGAGGCTCCGTCAGGCGCATGATCCACGTGAGGGAGAAAAGCAGGCCGATCCGCATGAACATCGCGAGGAAGAGTCCCAACGATCGGGCTTTTTTCTGTTGCTGCACCGGGAGTCTGCCGGAGAGGATCGAGATGAAGATGACGTTGTCGATGCCGAGAACGATTTCGAGAACCGTCAAGGTGAGAAGGGCGATCCAGATTTGCGGATCAGCAATCCAGTCCATGGGTGTCCCTGAGATTGTGGTGTGAGGGGAGTGAAAGTACGTTGAAGATTCGAACCATTCTGCTACCGGCAGGGACCGGGCCAGACCGCGACGGCAATCTGCCGGGTTTCATCCAGGGCCACTGCGGTGTAGAAATGGTAATGGTTGCCCTCGGTTCTGAAGATAAACGGTTTCCCGGCGTGGAGTGCATCGTATGACCCCGGTTTCCCGATCTGCAGGACCGGATTGTGCTCATAGACCCGCCATCCCAGGGGAAACTCTTTCTCCGTGGTCCATGCCAATCCATCGGCGGAGTTCTTCCTGTCCCAGCTGTACCAAGCCATATACCATGTATCTCCCACCTTGTACACGCTCGGGTCGCCGGCGCGGCCTGATGCGTCCCATGCCCCGGGTCGGGCACTCCCGACAAGGAGAGGGGAGTGGGCATCGTCCACGGTCCACTGGAACAAATCGTTCGAAGTCGCGTACCCGATAAATTCCTCGACGAGCCCGTTGACGACTCCGGAGGCATTGAAGAAAAGATAGTATGTCTCTTTGACTTTCGCCACGTTCGGGTGCCAGATGGCGTCGCGCCTCCACCCCTCGCCCGCCGGAGCGATGATGGGGTTTCCCTCGTACCGCTTCCAGTGCATCAGATCGGTGGAGGTTGCCAGGTTCATCGTCTTCTTCCCCCCCTCATATCCTCTTGCGGTGACGCCAAAATAGAAAAGGTAATACGTTCCGTTTTCGAACCAAAGGAAGGGCCCCGTGGTCCCCTCGGAGTCCGGTGAACCGGGAATGCCGCTGCCCCCCAGGATCGGGCTTCGCGGGTCTTTCTCCCATATGTGGAGATCGTCGCTCCAGGCCAGTCCGATCTTCGGCCGTGTAACGTACTTGTACCCCCGTTTTGTCGAATCGGTGCTGCCATAGCCGGTGTAGACCATCCCGTATCGTTTGCGTAGGGTATCGTACCAGACCACGGGTGATTCCACCATGCCGTCATCCCAGGCACCATGGTGGCCGACCGGAAGCACGACGCCGCATTTTATGAGTTGTGAACCGGGGGGTGGGGTCGACGTTATGGATTGACCCGGAGAGGAAGAGAACCATGAAATCACCAGGCACATCGGAAACACGAAGAAGGTAATTCGAACACCCATAGGTTTCATAAATCCGATTGAAGTGAAGACCGGGAAGATTCCAAGGACACAAAAGTCCTGCAGCCGTTTGAAACCGCGACCATCGTAACTGTTTTCACGTTGTGCCCTTCGCCCCCTCCTTGTGACTGGACCCGGTGTTCAACGAACTCCTGTGAGGGTATCGATCAATGGCGACAAGGATGCCATGCAGAAGCGCCTCAGGCCTGGGGGGACAGCCCGGAATGAATGCGTCGACAGGGATAACCGTATCGACGCCACCCCATGTTGCATAACTCTTTCCGAAGATACCACCCCCAATCGCGCACGCGCCCACAGCGACAACAAGTTTCGGATCGGGGGTCGCTTCATAGGTCTGTTTCAGGGCGATCTCCATGTTGCGAGTCACGGGGCCCGTCACAAGAAGCATGTCGGCATGACGAGGCGATGCGACAAAATGCACACCAAACCGTTCGATATCATAGATAGGATTATTGAGAGCGGTGATCTCTACCTCACAACCGTTGCACGAACCGGCATCAACCTCTCGAATATGGAGTGAACGGCCAAAGAGTTGCCGGACTTTTTCTCTGACGGTTGCGCCAATTTCTTCCAACCTGTCATCTTGGGAAGGGGCTTGTGAGACGATTTCCGCAAGGGCGAACACACCATCCTTATCCACCGTATATCGAGCCTGGGTTCGCAAATCAGCCTTACTGATTGTTGCAAGCTGAAATTCTTTGCTCAAGTGGACTGCCTCAGGGCACGCTGCCTCGCATTCACCGCAGAAGATGCAGTCACCATAATTGAGGGTGAGAGTCTTCTCCACCGTGTCGATGGCATGGTGGTCACTCGTTGTTTCGACGGTGATGGCGTCGGTGGGGCATGCTGCGACACACCGGTCGCAGGCAGTGCATCGTGCAAAGTCGATCACCGGCTTCCCACGAAATCCATCGGGCGGTTCGGCGGTTATGGCCGGATAGGAATCGGTCACAACACCGGCCGTTAGAGCTCGCTTGAGAATTCTTAGCATTGTTTTTCCACGCTGCAGTGATGCCGGCGTCGATCCACCATGTTCACAAGGGCCACCATCGTTGGTTACTCGCTCTGTACGGTGAGGGGTTGCGTGGTTTTGAGCTCCGAGAGAAGATGGTGCACGGCATGCACATCGTTCGCCGACAACAGCCTCTTGTACACGTGTTCGTGGCTGATGTTCGTCGCAATCAGTCGAAGGACGTTGAGATACTCACGTTCGTTCGTTCCCGTGGCCACCATAAAGACCAGGCGGATAAGCTCCGGGTTGTCCTGGTTGTAATGAATCGGCTCTTTCAATCGTGCGAAGACGACCACGACCCGACCGTTGGCACCACCGGAATGAGCATGGGGCACGGCAACACCCTTGCCGATGATTGTGGGGGTCAGTGCCTCCCGCTGAAGGATGCTCTCCAGGAAGAGTTCCCTGCTCTTCACAACGCCGGCATTGCATGCCTGCGTCACCATCTTGTCAAGCAAGTCGTCACGGTCCTTGGCCTTCACATCGAGCATGATGAGCGACTCCGACACGAATCCTCCGAGATAGGTCTGCTCGACCTCACGCTTGGTGATCTCGAGCGCGTACCGGATTGCCTCATCCACCGTGTTGAGAAAGTTCCCGATGCCGATCTTCTTTGTCACCCCGAGGTCGTACAACACCTTGCGCACGTTATCACGCATGCCGACAATCAACAGTCGTTTCTTGTCGTGATGCAACCGTTCGACAATATTCTCGATGGCTACCGTGCCGGAGGTGTCGATCACGGGCACATTCTCCATGTCCAGGATGACGACCTTTACGTCGAAATGTTTCTCCAGCGTTGTAATGAAACTCTTGGCCGCGCCAAAAAACAGCGGCCCCTCGACATCGAAGATGACAATCTTGTTGTCCTTCAGGAGCTGTTGCGTCGGCTCGTCGAGCGCCACGCCTTTGACCTCTTCCAGCAGTCGCTGGTCCATTCCCATCTCGCTCATGCGATGGACAAAGAGGAACGATGCCATCACCATGCCTACTTCAACGGCGGTGATGAGATCCGTGAGGACCGTTATCAGGATTGTTGCCACCATGACGGCGGCATCCGGAAGAGGGGTTCGGGGAATCATTTTGATGGGCTCAAGCTCCAGCATGCCGATGGCCGTCATCATCAACACGCCTGCGAGTGCAGCGAGGGGGATGTTGGAAGCCAGCGTTCCCAGGAACAACATCACGAGAATCAACACCACGCCATGGATGATTCCGGACAATCGCGTCATTCCCCCTGCGCGCACGTTGACCATGGTGCGGACGATGGCACCGGTGCCGGCGACTCCCCCGAACACGCCGGCAACGAAATTCCCGACTCCCTGCCCGATGAGCTCCTTGTTGCTGTTATGGCGGGTGTTCGTAGCGTTGTCGGCTACGACGGAGGCGAGCAATGTCTCGATGGAGCCGAGCATCGAAATGGTGAATCCTGCGGGAACGAGCTTTCTCCATGTTTCCCATGAAATGTCCGGGAGCCCCGGCAACTGAAAATGGGAAGGGATCTCGCCAATGACCTTGATGGCGGAGGCAAACGTGAGCCCTCCCGTGGCGGGATCGTAGCTTGCTCTGAACAAGTCGTTGGAAGAGAAAGCATAGGCAACGATGGTTCCGGCAATCAGTCCGATGAGCGCCTTGGGGAGATTGCGATTTACTTTCGGGACGAGGTAGATCACGGCAATGGTGACCAGTGCAATGACGGGGGCGGTATTGAATGTTTTGAACTGTTGGGTGAAAATGAGGATGGCGATTCCATTGGTGAAGCCTACCGTAACGGGGTAGGGTACGAGATGGACGTACTTTCCCACCTTGAGAAGGCCGTAGATAACCTGAAAGACGCCGGCGAGGATGCAGGCAGCGAGAAGGGCCTCCGGACCACCATATTCCATGTACACGGTCGTCAGGATGACGGTCATTCCTCCCGTTGGTCCCGTGATTTGCTGTGGTGTCCCGCCGAAGAACGAAGCAAGCACTCCGGTGAAGATGGCGCCATAGAGACCAGCGACGGCGCCGCGGGGATCACCGTTGAATGCCAGCAACCCGAATCCCAGCGCAAGCGGTAGTGCGACGATGGCTGCGGTCAGGCCGCCGACAAGATCACCTTTCAAATGCTTCAGGGTAAACCGGTAGTTCTCCCCGAAGTCGAATTCGCGAAGGTATTCTTTGAGATTGATATGTCGTGGATCGAGTTTACGTACAACAGTTCTCATGTGGCGGTGTGCCCCTTTCTTTTGGTGTGCGAGAGAGAATCTCGTCAGCGGTCATTGCCCGAATACGACAGATTAAAACTCTTGTTGATCACCGGAAAATCTGGAACGATGTTGTTGCGCACGGCAACTTTGAGTGCCCGCCAGTTATGGAATGATGGGTCGGTGATTTTCCACCGATAGAGTTGACCGGCGTTGTCCGTCATGACCCAATGAACAATCTCTCCTCTCCAGCCTTCCACATAGCCCAGGGCATGGCGCAAGGGGGGAATCGTAACCACGCTTGTGAGAGTTTGCTCACCGAGATGTTGATGCTGTAATTGTTCGAGCATGGCCAGGGACTCCCGCACTTCGCCGATGCGGACATTCATCCGTGCAAACACATCCCCCTCTTTGTGCGTTACCACCCGAAAGCGGAGATGCGGGTAGGCACCATGAGGATGATCTCGGCGGAAATCCCGATCGATTCCCGAAGCCCTTCCCGCGATACCGGTAATTCCAAGGCGGTATGCGTCGGTGTGACTCAGCGTGCCCGTCGTTTCCAGCCGATCAAGGACGGATGAACTTGCCATGACCAGGTTCACGAGATCCTCAAAAGCTCGCTTCCCCTGGACAATCATTTCCCGCAATGCCTGACGTTGAAGAGATGTAGCTTCCGGATCCCTGCGGACGCCGCCAAGGGCAGCCAGACCCCGGAGCAATCTGCTGCCCGTCAGGGTTTCGTTGAGTTGCATAAAACGCTCCTTGAGTTCGAACGCGGTTGCGGCACCAACGGAGAACCCCACATCGAGAAGAATCGCCCCGATATCTCCGATATGGTTATACAGCCGTTCGAGCTCCAGCAGCATGGTGCGAATCACGATTGCCCGTTGGGGAATGTCACACCCGCTTAAACGTTCCATGCTGTGGCAGAAGGCAAGGGCATGGCCGAAGGAAGAATCACCCGAGACACGCTCCGCAAGAAAAACCGCCCGGTGCGGAGACAGGCCCTCGGCGATCTTCTCGGTTCCTTTATGGGTGTAGAAAAGCTGGACGTCGAGATTGATGATGGGTTCCCCGGCAACACTGAATCGAAAGTGCCCCGGCTCGATGATTCCTGCATGGACGGGACCGACCGGGATTTCAAAGACCCCTTCGCCCTCAACTTCCTTGAATTCGAACGTTCCCTTGACCCGGGGAACAACGGCTTGGGGGTCGAAATCCTTCCACATCGGGTGTTGATCTTCCGGCCAGTCCGGGTGTGCAGCCAGCTTATAGATATTGGGAAATGCGATAATCCCAAACCAATCCTTCACCTCCCGTTCAAACCAATTGGCGCTCGCAAGGTTCTGGCTGATCGAGGGAACTTCCATGTGGCGGGGATCGACCGGCACTTGAAGGATCAGAAAGATGTCATCGGCCGGGACCGAGAACACATAGTAAAGCGAGAATGAGCCGTTGAGTGATCGCTCATCATTCCCCACCAGTGTCGTGAACTGCGCCTTGAATGATTTGATGAGTAACGAACATGTCTCCGGGAGGGTGCTCAGCGATTGTTCCCGGAGCGACATGTGCACTTCATTCGGTGCAACGGCATCGTGGACCGTCAGGCGATCTCCGAGAGACTTACTGAGCAAAGTGATGTACTGCTGTTTTTCCATCATTCCCGTTACCCCTTGAGGACATTCACAGCGTTCTGAATGCACTGCTGCAGTTGAGAGGGAATAAACACTCCCAACATGAGAAGCGCTCCGAGCAGCAAACCCAGCAGGAGCAGCGAGGCAGAGTCTGCATCGCTCCCTTTGACCGGCCGATGTGGTTCCCCCAATACCATTCTTGAAGTGTAGTAAATGAAGCCAACGAAGATGGTCGTGATGAAGCCTATGAACAGAATAGCCGGAACGATGTTGCCACTGGTAAAGCCGGCACTGACGATCGTGAATTCGCTGACGAAAATTCCAAAGGGGGGCCATCCTGTGATTGCAAAAACCCCCACGATGAGGAGCGTTGCCGACGCCGGGATGACCTTGATCGCACCGGTCACTTTGTGCATAATCCTTGAGCCGTACGCCATTCGTACGTTGCCGGCCGTCAGGAAGAGCAGAATCTTGGCGATGGCGTTGTTGAGAAGATGAAGCAGTGCTCCGAAATATGCCAGCGGAGTTCCAATGCCGAGAGCGAAGACAATGATCCCGACATGTTCGACGCTGGAATAGGCAAGCAATCTCTTGAAATCCCGTTGCAACAGGATAAAGGGTACGGCCACGCCCATCGACATGAGGCCGAAGATGATGAAAAGTGTGGAAGCAAAACCTCCCCCCACTGCCTTGTCCACAAGGATGTAAAATCGCATGAGCGAATAAAGTGCAACATTAACCAGTCCCGCAGCCATGAGAGCGCTAATGGGGGCCGGTGCTTCGCCGTAGGCGTCCGGCTTCCAGGTGTGCATGGGCGCGAGTCCCGCTTTCGTACCAAAACCGATGAGGATGAAAATGAATGCCAGCTTCAGGACTGCCGGATCAAGCTCCTTTGCCACCAGCATGAGAGACGACCAATGCAATGCGTTGCCGGAGGCGGGGACAACGTGGAGCGCAGAGAAATAGGTGAGAATAATGCCGAACAGGGCGAGTGTAATCCCAACGGAGCAAATAACCACGTACTTCCATGCCGCTTCAATCGAACTTTCCCGCTCGTAGAACGCCACAAGAAATGCTGTCGCAAGCGTGGTTGCTTCGGACCCGATCCAGAGAAAACCCAGATTATTCGAGAGCAGCACAAGCATCATCGTAAAAAGGAAAATATTCAGCAGGAGATAGTACAACCACAATTTGGGGGCATCGACCTTCCTTTTGTAGATCTGGCGACGGAGGTATCCGATAGAATAGAGTGCAACCACGAACGCGCTGCCTGACACGATGATGATGATATACGCCGACAACCCATCGGCGTACCACCAACCTTGAGGTGAGTGGAGAGTCGTCTCCTGCATCACCTTCGCTGCGAGCCAGAACGCGGACAGAAAGGTCAGCCCGGAGCTTGTTACGGTGATGATCTCGAGGACCCTTCGCTTGTGAAACAGTGCGCAGAGAATACTGCCGGCGATGGGTGTCCCCAGGAGGAGCGAGAAGAGAATCATGCTCAATGGCGCAGGTTCCTGAGCGAATCAATACTGATCGTCTCAAACGTTTTGTTAATACGAAAGACAAAGACACCAAGAATGAGGACGGCGATCATGATGTCAAAGAAAATTCCGACCTCCACGATGAGCGGCATCCCGTAGGTGATCGAAAGGCCGGAGAGAAACACGCCGTTCTCCATGGTGAGCAAACCGATAATCTGCGTGAGGGCCTTCTTCCGCGTCATCATGATGAATAAGCCAATGAGCATCATCGCGATTGATACGGAGAGCACTCGTGAGACAGCGGGGGCTTCCCCTCGCTGGCTGCTCAGGATCGACTGTGCCACGGAATCCGAGAGAATGACCATCCCGGCACAGAGCAATAAGGACGCCGTGATATTAATGCTGAATTCGATCTCCTTGCGTACCTGAATTCGTTCGATGACCCTGGTGAGGACCATCGGAAGGGCGATCGCCTTGACGGCGATCGTGAGAAATGCTGCGATGAGGATGTGTGTTTCTCCGTACCCGAGGACGACGAGCAACGCCACGGCCCCGAGAAAGAATGACTGGAGGGCAAACAGCCTGATGTAAAAAACGAGGCTCCGACTTGAGACAATGAGAACCGCAGTCACAAGGATCGCCGCAGCGAAGATGTCGATGAGCAGCCCGATCGTGGAAAGATGGATGATACCCATCGCTACGCTCCGATAATGAAAAAGAGAATCAACGCAAGGAATGATAAGATGAATGCCACCATCAAGAACTCCGGAACACGGAACAAGCGCAGCTTCGCATTGGTCGATTCGACCACGGCAACAATCACTGCCAGCACGATGATCTTGCAGAAGAATGCAGCGCTTCCCACGAGCAAGGCCCACGGGGACCACGTCGTGGCTATGCCAACAGGGAAGAACATATTCGAAAGCAGCGCCAGGAAGACCACCAACTTCATTTGTGAAGCCCATTCAATCAAGGCCAGGTAGCGACCGGAATACTCCAGGATCATGGCTTCATGGATCATGGTTAATTCAAGGTGTGTTGCCGGGTTATCGACCGGCACCCGTCCTGTTTCAGCGATCGTCACAATGAACAGTCCTGAAAACGCAAGGAGATGGGCCGGGTTCAACATGGCAACAGGGGTGGAGGAGAGTCTCGCAACGATAATGCTCAGATTCGTTGAACCCGCCGTCACTGCAGCGGTAAAAATTGCAAGCATCATCGCAGGCTCGATGATGGAAGCGACCGACATTTCACGGCTGGAACCGAGTCCGCCAAACGCGCTTCCCGTGTCAAGGCCCACAAGCGCAACAAAGAATCGGCCGAGGGCAAAGAGATAGATCACGGTGATGATATCGCCAATCCAGTGCAGAGGGACGGGGGTTACCACCGTCGGCACAAGCAGTGCAATGACGAGCGTCGAAGCGAACACAAGGTACGGTGTGATGCGAAACAGCCAGGATGCAACCGGGGAAACAACGACTTCTTTTCTCAACAGCTTTGCCAGATCAAAATAGGGTTGGACGACGCTCGCTCCCCGCCTACGCTGGAACCGGGCTTTCGTCTTCTTGATAATGCCGCTGATCAGCGGGGCGGAAGCGAGCACCAGGAGCAGTTGAAACGAGGAAATCACTATCACTCCGAAGACATTGTTCATCGTGCAAACAAGAGAAGGAGTACGAGCGTGATAAAGATGTACGCAAGATACGACTGGACATGTCCGGTCTGAATCCTGCGTACCATGCGTGCCGAGACAATGATGAAGTTGTAGACCGGCTCGTAGAGATGCTTGAGGAACACGGATTCCGTTTTCAGTTCGTAGGTAATACTGGCGCGGAAATAGGGAGACGTTTCTTCGGAGATTTCGATTTCATGGGTCGCTCGATAGATATTCGAGAAGATCATGCGTATTGGTTTGCTGAACCCGGTGGCGGTATACTGCATTTGAGGCCCGATCTTCTGCAATCCACACGCCCAGGTCATGGCAACCCGCTTCCGGAGTTTACCCCCGATGAGATACCCCCCCAGAAGAGGAACGACGATGATCGCCATGAGTAATGCGGTGAGGACCGGCGGGGCAATGCTCGTGGACGTGCTTTGCGGGACAAGCAACATCCCTCCATTCAAGGCAACCTGGCCGGAGAGGTTTACTCCCAATAACGAGCTGGCAAGGGGATCCAACGCAGACACGACAAGTCCGGGCGCCACTCCAAAGACGACACATGCCATGGCAAGTAATCCCATGGCAGTGATCATCGTGGGCGAAGACTCATGGGCGTGTTCCGCATGGTCCGACCGCGGGAGGCCGAGAAAGGTGATGCCGAATGCTTTGACGAAGCAGGCAGCTGCCAGTGCTCCCGTCAAGGCAAGAAGTGCAACGGTGACCGGGACGGCGATCTTCACGGCAAGATCGGATATGTGGAAGCCAAGCAGGAGAGCCTGGAATGTCAACCACTCGCTCACGAAACCATTCAGGGGAGGAAGCCCGGAAATGGCAACGGCCCCGATCAGAAAGAAGAATGATGTCCATGGCATCTTTTTGATGAGGCCGCCGAGTTCCTCAATGTTTCTCGACCGCGTTCCATGAAGCACAGAGCCGGCACCGAGGAAGAGAAGGCCTTTGAACATCGCGTGATTCAGCACGTGGTACAACCCGGCGATCAGCGCAATGGCGGCGAGAGTCTTGTTTCCCAGTGAGGAGAACAGGAGCGCCGCGCCGACGCCCATGAGAATAATTCCGATATTCTCAATGCTGTGAAACGCCAGCAGGCGTTTCAGATCATGTTCCATGAGAGCATACAGCACTCCCAACACCGAAGATGTCACAGCAAGGATGAGAATAAGGATTCCCCACCATTCAGGGATCTCGGGACCGAGAAAATCGAAGAACACGCGCACCATTCCATAGATGCCGGTCTTGATCATCACGCCCGACATCAAGGCCGAGATATTCGACGGTGCCGCAGGATGTGCCTCGGGGAGCCAGATGTGGAACGGGATAATCCCTGCTTTGATGCCGAAACCAATGGTGGCGCAGAGAAAGATCAACGATTGCGCGACCGCAGGCAAACGAGGGCCGGCGCTCGTGAATGCTTCGAAGCTGAACGAGCCGGTGTAAACGTAAAGAATCATGAACATGACCACCAGAAAAGCGGTCCCGATGTGCGTCATGACAACATACAGAAATGCCGCCCGGCGAGATGCGGGGTCCTCATGGTCGTAATTGATCAGGAAGTAGGTGGTCAGCGACATGACCTCCCACACAAAGAGAAAGAGGACGGTATGACCTGCCATCACAACGCCGGCCATCGACAGGAGGAATGCGTGGTAGAGGAATACGAGCCATACCATGTTCCTTCTCTGAAGAAACTCCGTCGCATATCCGAGAGAATAGATCGAAACGACAGCGGCAAGAAAAGAAATGGTCCCAAGGAAAAACGCGGAAAGTCTGTCCGCATGAATTGCTATGGTGCCAAACATCCGGGTCTGCAGAACGTCAACGTGCAGTGGCTCACCGGAAAGAAGAATCGAGAGAGAGAGGACACATCCTGCGATGGAGGAAATCAGGGCAATCATGAAGCCGAGGTTCTTGACGGCCCGGTTTACGGGGTTGAGCGGCTGAAGCAAAGTGTCTTTGAATATCTTCGTGGCAGTGTCTCTTCTGTATGACTAAGGCATAATCCATTGTTCCGGCTTGAAACGGGAGGCGATGGCGAGTGGAAGTGAGACAATGCCAACGTTGACCAGGCCGGTAAGGCCGGAAAAGACGTTTCCCCCTGTGTACCCCTGCCGGAGGACGGTGACGAGCCTTAGCCCAAGCTTTGTGTCCTTTGTGTCCATGGATGTGAAGCCTTCATGGTGCGGTTGGAGTTGAAGTGATCAAAATGTAAGGACAAACCCCGCGGCAAGCAAGAGGGTGAGAAGGTGTTAAAAAGAATTAAGTCCGAACGCTCCCATGCCCCGAAGGGGTTCTTGGGACTTTATGACCCGGGTTTCGTTGTCAGGACAAAAGGGGAGGAGCGAAGCCCGGATGAAGCGACGGTCAGCGCCACTCCAGTACTTCCACGCGGTCGCCCACCGTTACCATCCCGGTGTTGGCGGCGATAAGGTTTTGTCCGAAGTATACGTTATTGTCGCGGGTACGGTAGGTCGAAAGAGTGCGGAGCGGTTCCTCCCCCTTGATACCGGTATCCTGGTCCACCGTCGTGAGCACACACCGGTCACAGGGTTTGACGACATGAAACGTGATCTTCCCGACCTGCATCACACGCCATCGGTCCTCCTCGTAAGGTTCACATCCCTTCACAACGAGATTCGGCCTGAACCGGTTCATGGGGAGGGGGGATTCGAGCCGGCTGTTGAGGTCCTCCAGCGACGCTTCGGAGAGGAGCAGATACGGATACGCGTCCGCGAAACTGACCTCATCCTGGGCGACGGCATACCGCGGGTTTACGGGCCGGTGGGTTGTTTCCGGCATCATGACGAGTTTGGCAGGGATTCCCAGGAACCGGCTGAACCAATTGCTCGGGGCAGTGCCGACATGAAGAGCGGGGACAACGTCGTCCCAGACCTGAACCTGGAGACCATCGTCGTTCGGCAGATCGAACGGAACGAGTAGCTCGGGCATGCCCGGAGCGTTGACCGCGAGGCGATCAGGGCCAATGGCCACAGAAATCAGGGCCATCTTCGGCACTTTCCGCTGGGTCATCAGCAATCCGTCCTCAGAGGTCACCATCCAGCGCCGGTCGAGCAGGAAACCCCGCCGCTCGACTTGTGCCGCCGTGCAAGGGATTCCTTTACATGACTTGATGGGATAGCGGGTAAGCTGGGAGATGATCATGAATGTTGAGATCCTGAGGCAGTTGCCATCCATTCGTGACGCGTGAGGCTATACTCGACGAGAATTTCATACTTCGACCATTTTGCGTACACAGTGTTCGTGTACGTCCGCATATGACGGAACCCAAGCTTTTCCAGGACACGCTGGGAGGCTCTGTTGCGTGCCAGGATCGGCGCATACAGGCTCTGAAACCCCATCGTGGCGAAAGCAAGGTCCACCGCCTGTCTGCACGCCTCGGTTGCATATCCGTGTCCCCAATACGGAACGCCGATCCAGTACCCGATCTCGACCCGTGCTTTATCGGCGGGGATATTGTTGAAGCCGCAGACGCCGAGGAACGTTCCATCCTCCCTGATGATCGCGTAGGCGTATTCCTGCCCTGCGTTGCGGCGCGGTTCCAGCACCTGCTCGATCCAGATCCGCGCCCCTTCCTCCGGATAGGGGGAGGGGAGGGCCGTGGTCTCGACGATCAACGGATGCGACGCAAGGCGTTGAATTTCTTCCGCGTAGCGGAGAGTAATCGGTTTGAGGGTGATTTTGTCCAAACGCCTTGATCGCGAAAAAGTGAGATACGCTTGCTTTTTATTCTTCCCCCCGTGCCGAGCTGCCGCGGATGACGGATCCAAAGAACAGGCTGTTAAGAAACAGTTTGTTCGTCCCGTACCAAAATGCGCGGAAGTTCGGGTTGATGGTCATAAGGACTGTGTGCCCGGAGCGGGATGAACCTACCACGACCACGCCTGAGCTGTCTAACTGTTTGTCGTACGCTTTATGCATATAGCCGCTCAGGAGTGGGGTCTTGGTGAAAACGACCGGCGTGGCGTAGGCGTTCTTCGATGGCTCCAGGAAAACGGCCGAACCGAGGAAGACGCTCATCAGCGAATCGGTGTAGCCGAACAGCAACGGATGTGTCCGGTCGTAGCTTGCCTGGAAAATCGCTCCGGCCACGTTGAGCGCTCCACTAAACCGATCTTCCTCCGCGTACGCTCTTCGACCGGTAGCAGAGTCCCTTGGCGTTCCTCCTTTGCGAAGGATGGCTGTGGCAAGTTTGTTGGTGATGGTCCATTCGACTGCCTGCTCCAGGGCGACCAGTGTTCCGCCATTCTCGTTCCATTTTTTTAAGGCCTCGATGGCAGACGATTCCAGTCCGCCATAGCTGCCACCGGCCATGACGATGGCCGTGTACCGGCTCAGGTCGAGACGGCCGAGGGACGTTGTTTCAAGCAGGCTGACGTCGATGCCGAAGCGTTTGTCCAATACATGCCACGTCTCACCGACGTCCGTGAAGGAGGCACCGGACCCGACGACGAGGCCGATCTTCGGCAGGGGGAGGTTTGCAAAGCTTGCGCTCCCGAGGTCAATGCCCTCCGTACTCAGACCGCTATTCAGGGCGTAGATTGTCATTCCCTCCTCCTTCACGGCCTGCTCGAGCGTTATCCGGATGAGTCCGGTCTTTTCATGTTGGTACCCAAGCGGGATGAGGATCGTTCCGTAGTCGAACTTCTTTTTCCCTTGAATCGTCTCCGCCTCAAAGGGTTTGGTTGCAACCTTTGCGGTGATCCCTTTCTTCAGCAGACGATACAAAGCTTTGGGGGCGTAGTAGGTATTCCACTCGAAGGCATACGCATACTCGGCGCTTCCTCCAACGATCGCCCCCGCTCCCGTGGGTACCGAGGTCACCTTCTTTCCCATGAGATCGCGGACCAGATTCTTTAGTTCCGCAGAGGGAAGGTTGAACGCCAGGGGGAGGGTCCAGGAAGAAATATCGTAAAACAGGCTGTCGTCGAACGTGGTCCGTTTCTCGAAAAGGGATGCAACGAGTCTGAATTGCGGTTGAGCGGTTGGGACAATGTAGGCGGTCCCCGGCTCGAACGAGGTTCCCTCCGCGCGTGTTTGTCGCGCAAGCTCAAACACTTCGATACGGTGCCGCAATAAGATTTCCAGCAAGTGAGCGTTCCGCGCCGGGTCGGCGGAACTGCCGAAGACGTAGGCCTTGACCGGGGACCGTTCCGATTCTTTCAGTGCGGACGAGGAGAATTCACGCTGGTGTGCAAGGAGCTCGTTCTTCAAGGCAATCGAGGCCTCGAGCGTTGAGAGTGATGCCGTGAACTGGTTGCGGATCGTGAAGGGGAAGGTCAGATCGCCGTGAATGCTTTCCTGCACATGGCCCCGTGAGCTTGCCTGTTCGAACAAAATGCCGATGGAGCCGGTCAGGTCCGGATACGATGATCCTTTGCCGATGTAAAAATCATCAAACCCTTCCCCGGAATAATACAGCGACCCAATCCGGTCAAGGGCTTTCGCATGGTATCGGGCAATGGCCTCGGTCAGCTCCATGGTGCGTTTGACGCCGAGCGGATTATTGCGGGTGGGGACTCCGGGCTGGAAGAAGAAGGTCGAGTTGGTCCCCATTTCGTGATGGTCGGTCAGGACGTTCGGCCGCCATTCGTAATAGCGTTCAAGACGGGCTTTGCTCTCGGGGTGCTGCAGCGGCATCCAATCGCGGTTCAAATCGAACCAGTAATGGTTGGTCCGTCCGCCGGGCCAGACTTCGTTGTGTTCCCGGCTTGCGGGGTCGGCCACTGCATTCATCCCCCTGTGCATGTTGGCCCACGTCGCAAACCGGTTCAGTCCATCGGGATTGATCGACGGGTTGAGCAGGATGACCGCCTCTCGTAACTGTTTCTCGATTTTTTCCCCCTGGGCTGCCGCGAGATAGTATGCCACCAGCACCGATGCATTGGCTCCGCTCGGCTCGTTTCCATGGACGCTATACCCCATCCACACCACGATCGGCATCGAAGGAAGATTGAGCGATCCGGAACGGGAAGGATCTGCCAGTGCAAGATGCTGATCTTGTATGGCCTTGATGTTCCGGTGGTTCGCCGGGGAGGTGATGGTGAGGAGCCAGAGCTCTCGTTCTTCATGGGTTCGTCCCATCGGCGCGATGGTGATGCGGTCCGAGGAAGCAGCAAGCGCCTTCATGTACGAGTGGATTTGATCCGGCGTGAGATGCCATTCACCCACCTGAAAACCGAAGAACGATTGGGGGGTGGGGATCGCTGCATTGTACTGCACATCGGCGGGGAGATAATACTCAAGCCGGACCTGCCCCCGGGTGGCTGGGGTTGTGAGGGCAAGAAGGAGGAGAACGAGAAAGAGTTTTTTTCCGGTACGATGGGCGGGGAAGAAGGTGAACATGGTTTTTCCTTTCACACGGGATCAATCTGGGAAGTTCGAATTTTATAGGGGGGAATGTAGGGACAAACAGGAAGGTAAGCAAGCAGGGAGGGATGGTTGGAGACCTCAGACAACAACGGTCCCCGCTGCCCGTAAAGTGTAGAGGATCCTTTTTTCCGCTGCGAGCGAGGCCAACGCCACCCCGTAGAGGAGCGTAGCGATGAAGAAGAGAAGGGGCCTCAAGGATATCCGGCTATTGGTGATTCATGAATCTTTTGAGGAGTTGTATCTGCCCCGCATGGTAAACGTCGTGCGAAGCGATTCCCCGGATGGTTGCCGCCAGGGTATATTGCTTTTTGGGTGAGAGTTTCGAAAGATCGGAAGGTTTGAGCTCGGCGACCGCTTCGCACAAGAGCAAATGCATCATCTCAAGCAACTCGATATCCGCTCTCCATGCCTTTTCGGTCAATTCCACCGGCCGTTTGAACCAATTGCTCCCTTCGAGCGGAAACGAGCCGCGCTTTTCCCCCGTGATGCGCCGGCGGACGGTGTATTTCCAGTACGCGCAGTGCACGACAATCTCCCAGATGTTATGCCTGTTCGCGGCCGGGCGCCATGCCGCCTGTTGAGCCGTCAATCCCCGAATTGAGCCGCGCAGGTTGGTCCCATGCCATGCTTTCCGGTTGTATCCCTCGTCGATGAGGTCAAGGAGAAGTTTGATCTGTTTATTCATTTGATTCATGGGGAGTGAGTTCCTGTATGGTGGAAATGATTTCAGTTCCCGGCGAGATGGACCTCCCTTACCCTGCGGGCCTGCCCTGCACTTCCGGCGCCACAAGCACATCGTAGTGTGTCACGTTCGGCTCAAATTCCAGAAGCCATCGTCCATCATCGGGATAATAATGGGCTTTTTCATACTCGTCTCCGGCGAACCGTTTAATCGATTCGATGGAATCCCAGAGCGAGATGAGAAAGAAGTGTGCCGTCTCACCTTCGATCCTGCGGAGGACGTATGCACCCCGGTTACCCGGCGTGGCTTTATAACCAGGGATCCCCGTTTTTTCAAGGTATTCCAGGTACTCATCTGCTTTCCCGGCATTGGTCCTGCCATGCCATGTTCGTGCGATCATTGGCTCCTCCACGCATTCTTCTCTTGATTCTTGGCGAACGTGACTGTACTTTTGCTGAAATTTTTGAGAAAGGCAAGTACGAACTTTCGACGACGGTTGATCCGGTTTTTTTTCCCGTTATGTGCACAACTCCTCCTGCTTGCTCCGGTGGTGGCTCAAAAGGTTTATTGGACAAAGAACTCACTGGAAGCAGAACAGGCGCCGGTGTGCCCGACGCCTGTTGTGAGTTACTTCGTTACGGTTTTTTTGGTCCGGACTCTTTTCCTCTTCTGCCGGGTTTTCCCGGTCGTCCCGCGCCAGATCTTGCCACGCTTGGACCGTTTATCGCCTTTGCCCATGGTTGACTCCTTTCTTGTTGTATTGTTGCATGATAGATTGTACTCTTCCTCAATTGCTCGAAACCAGCGAGAGCGATTTCGACAATGTATTTGTGGGCTAAAGCCCTTGTCGGTTTTGGATTCTTATAACCCCGACCTGTCCCAAAGGGATGGCTTCGCCAAAGGTCGGGGTTATAAGGCTACTCTTCCCAATAGAATTTTCCACGCTTCTTCGGATGATTTCCCAGCTGGTCCCCCGTCCAGGCGTTGAATATCCGTCCGTTCACCATCACGAATTGAATCGACTCGCTGTTCCGGATATTCTCGAGAGGGTTCTTTTCCAGAACGATCAGGTCGGCAAGCTTGCCTGTTTCCAGGGAGCCGAGGTCCTTGTCGAAGCCAAGATACCGTGCGCCGGAGAGGGTCGCAGAACGAAGGGCCTCATGGGGTGTCATGCCCCCCTGTTGAAGCATCCAGAGCTCCCAATGGGCACCAAGCCCCTGTAATTGCCCGTGGGCTCCCAACTGTACACTGCCACCGGCGTCCAGTACCTTCTTCATTGACTTCGACGTCTCCACGTAGGAATAGTCATCCTCGCTCGCCATGGGTCTTCGACGGGCGCGGGAGTTGACGACATCAGCCGGCGTAAAGGTCATCAGCCTTTTGTTCTCCCAGACATTCGAGACCTGGTACCAATAGTTTTCTCCAAAAAGTCCGGCGTAATTGACGATGAGTGTCGGGGTGAGACCGGTTTTGGATTTGGCAATGACCGTCACCACATCGTTATAGAGTGGGGTGATGGGAAGGTTATGCTCAACGCCCGTGTGTCCATCGAGGACGTGGGTCATATTCCAGAAGAAAGTCGATCCTCCCTCGGGGACGACGAGCATATTCAACCGCCGGGCTGCCTCGATGATCTGTTGCCGCTGGTCGCGGCGCGGCTGGTTGTAGCTCTTCACGCTGAAGGCCCCGACGGCATTCAACCGGCGTAAATGAGCCATCGCGTCCTCGAAGCTGTTGACGATGACTTTGAAAGAGGCTTCGGCCCCGTAGAGGATGCTGCCCGTGGAATAAAGCCGCGGTCCGGTCATGAGACCGGCTTTCAACATCTCCGAATTATAGAAGGCCCCTTCGGTGTCTGCCGAGGGATCATGCATGGTCGTGACGCCGAACGCCAGGTTCGCATAGAAGCGCCAGTGGGATTGAGGCGACCAGCTTTCGAAATTGCCATGGGCATGCACGTCGATCATTCCGGGCATAATGTAGCGGCCGGAAACATCGATCCGTTGGGCATTGGAGGGGATAGCGATGCCGGCTGCCGGCCCGACTGCCTTGATGCGGTTTCGCTCGATCAGGATCGTCGCGTTCTGCAGCACTTCGTCCCCCCGCATGGTGATCACCGTTGCGCCGACAAGAGCCAAAGACCCTGTCGGGTTGTCAGTGACGGTCTTGAATCCGATATTCAATCCCGCCGTGTCCGGTTTTTCCTGAACCGAGTCAGCGGCTCCCGGGACGAAGGGGAAAGTGTTGGTCAGGTCACGGGAGAACAGTTCCGGTCCGAGCGACCAGTACAGCCTCTTGCTGTCCATCGACCAGTTGAGGTAGCTTCCCGCATCCCGCGTCAATTTCTTGATGGGGTAATCCGTTGTTCCCGGTCCGATATTGACGGCTTGCCCGGTGGGGGGAAAGACGGCGATGTAGGCATGAAAGCGTTCGACTAGGGCAACCCATTCTTCGTCCGGGGATGGGAGGATCTGCTGGGCATTATCCGAAAGTAGGTGGACGCGACGATCCTCCCCTTTTAATCCGACACTGTAGAGGGCCGTTTTCTCCCCCTCATTGCCGACGAGGAAGATCCGGTCGCTGGTCTTGTTGAACATCGGGCGCGAACCCTCCTCCGTGATGAGGGAGGGTGTTCCTCCCTCGGCGGGAATCCAATAGACGCCTGTTCCTTTGCTGTAGAGTGACCCGCGCAGACCGTCACCGCCGGTTTTGCGGTACACGATCTTCTTCCCGTCGCGGGAGAATGAAGGATCGCTATAGGTTCCTTTTGCAGTCGTGAGTGTCGTCTGGCCGCGTCCGTCAACCTGCACTTTGGAGATGGAACCAAGGTCCCCATCATTCCATGTCGAATAGACAATCCACTTTCCGTCGGGGGAGAAGGAGGGTAACATCTCCAGATTTCTCTCGTCCTTCGTGACGCGTTTGGGTGTGCCGGTCGGGAGGGGGCGGATCCAGAGTTTGCCGAGGGCCGCGTAGAGAACCGATTTCTGGTCGGGAGAGACCGTCACCCAGCGGAGCATCTTCACGTCGAAATTCTCCGGGGCGACTTCCCGGGAGAAATGAAGCGCGTCCGTGATCGATTGTTTGACCGTCGCTTTGAACGGGATCTCCTTGAAGGATTTTGTCTTCACCTCAATATTCCAGATCCCTCCCTTTGCCCAGATGACGATATTCTTTCCATCCGGTGTCCATGAGAATCCGGGATAGACGCCGAAGACGGCCCATGCCTCCTGCTGATCGTGATCGAGTTGGTCGTAGAGCGGCGATTCTTTTCCGCTCTCCATATCGTACAGGAACAATACGCTCTTCAACCCGACCCGCCGGACGAACGCCATCGTTCTTCCGTCAGGAGAGATCTGCGGCCGTGCGGAACCCCCCGCGCCGCTGATGAACGTCTCGGTCTTTCCGGTCTCCCGGTCCAACCGCCTGATCGCATAGATGACTCCGTGCGGGTCCTTGTTATACTCGAAGAAACCGCTGGTGGTGACATCTTCACTCCAATACAGGTACCGGCCGTCGGGTGAGATGTTCGGCTCGCCGGCGTCCTGTTGCCAGTTGCGCCGTTTGGTAAGTTGCAGGCCGTTCCCCCCGCCCGTATGGTAGAGCCACATCTCACCGGCCCCGAGCGATCGGGTGTTCCGGTAGTGCTTGCGCCCGATGAGATACTTCCCGTCCGGGGTCCAGATGCCGTTGTTGACCTGTCGTTCTTTTTCCTTGGTGATCTGTTTCGGGTTCTTTCCGTCCACATCCATGATCCAGAGGTTATCGAGCCCGTCGCGGTCACTGGTGAAGGAGATCTTTTTCCCATCCGGACTGAATCGCGGCTGCACGTCATAGGCCGGTCCGCTGGTGATGGCCTTTGCTTCGCCTCCGGTGATCGGCATGGTGTAGATGTCCCCGAGCAGGTCGAAGGCGATCCATTTGCCGTCGGGACTGACATCCACGGCCATCCAGGTCCCTTCGGATGTCCCGAATTCGATATCGCTGGTCGGGCCATGCTTGGCAGAGACTTCCCACTTGTCGTCCTTCTTCGGAGTCTCTTTTTTTGTCGTGTCGGGCTTCGCCGTCTGGGCAAACGAGGGAACGGCGGCACAGGCAAGGAGGAATATCAGAGTACAGGGGAACAAGAACCGTGAGCGGTGCATAATAAACTCCTCGGATAAACGGGGGGAACGCAAAATTTATTGCGCTCAACATACGCAGAGGAGAGAAGTGATGCAAGGGGAATGTGACGGGTGGAGTCGCACGATGGAAGTTGGAAATCAAGGAGGTTCTTGGTACTTTGGATCGTTTTCAATCCATCAAGGGAGTATTGCGTGCCTGATTTTGAAGTCACGATCATTGGAGCGGGAGTCATCGGTCTGGCAATTGCAGCCCGGCTTTCGGAACGGCATCCGAATCTCGTGGTGGTGGAGAAAAATGAAAAGTACGGCATGGAAACATCCAGCCGGAACAGCGAGGTGATCCACGCGGGTATTTATTACCAACCGGGATCCTTGAAGGCCCGCCTGTGTGTTGAAGGGAGGGAGGAATTGTATGCTCTCTGCGGCAAGCATGGCGTTCCTCACAAGAAAATCACCAAGATCATTACCGCCACGAACCCGGAGGAACTTGCCCGGATTGAAGCGATCTACCGGAACGGAACCACGAACGGCGTGGAACTGAAGATGCTCGACCGGCAGGCCACGCTGAAACTGGAGCCCAATATCAACACCGTCGGCTCGATCTTCTCTCCGTCCACCGGGATTATCAGTGCCCATGGATTGATGGACTACTTTTATCATACCGCGGTCGCTTACGGGGCAACGGTCCAGCACCATTGCGAGGTGATAGGGATCGACCCGTTATCCGGGGGCTACAGGATCACGATCGATGAACATGGACACCGTTCCTCGTTCACGACAGAGAAGGTGATCAATGCGGCCGGCCTGTTTGCGGATCACATCGCATCGATGATAGGGATTGATCTCGAGAGGACCGGCTACAAGCAGTATTTTGCCAAGGGGTCCTATTTTGTCGTAACGCCGTCGAAGGCCCAGCTCGTCTCCCGGCTGGTCTATCCAGTTCCTCTTAATGAAGGCCTGGGTGTGCATGCGGTGCTCGATTGGGGAGGGAGGCTCAAGTTCGGTCCCGATGTCGAATATCTTCACGACAAGAAAATCGACTATACTGTTGCCGAATCAAAGCGGGGAGCATTTGCTGCATCCATTCGCCGGATCCTTCCCGCAATTGAAGATGAAGACATCGCTCCCGATATGTCCGGCATCAGGCCGAAGATTCAGAAGGAAGGGGAGCCGCCTAAAGATTTTCTGATCGTTCATGAACGGGAGAGGGGGACCGAGGGGGTTGTGAACCTGGTGGGGATGGACTCGCCGGGATTAACATCGTCTCCGGCCATTGCGCGGTATGTGGAAGACCTTCTCTATGGATAACCTCCGTGGAAGTCAAGCAACCGACCAACGGCAGATTTCCCTCAGCGCTCTTCTCTCGGCCCTTCCCGACTTTGGCCTCGCCGCGGTGTTCCTCATCACGTGGATCAGGCCCGATGCGTTTGACGAGAAGATGGTCTCGTATCTCGTTCTTGTCATGTTGATGGAGTTCATCATTATCCACTCTTCGGGGTTTATGGGGCGCGTCATGATCGGCGAGGGAGACAGGAAGAAGAGGGGTCTTACTCTTGTAGGACTCGGTCTTTTCTACACGTTGTTCGTCGGCGGGTTTGCGCTCAGCTTTGAAGCATGGTGGCCCATCGCGGCATTCTGGGGGATGACGCTCAACCGGATCCTCTTTATCCTCCTCGGTCAGGTACCGAAGGAGGAAGAGAAATTGCTTCTTCAAAAATCCTGGGCCGTCGGCGTGCTTTTTTATCTTGGAAGTGTTTTCTTCACCGTGTTTGTCCCGATCCCGGAACTCGGGATCACCTGGGAGGTCGTCAGGGACCAGGAATTTACTTCCGAAGGGCTTTGGGTGGAGGACCCTGAGCACGCGATCGCTTGCGGGTTTCTCTACTTCTCCGCCGTTGCCGTTTCCGAGTTGTATGAGCACCGGTGGTTGAAGATGGAATAATTCCTTTTCCGTTCGTTCCCTCCCAATCTGTATGATGCGGGTCACGAGCCGTTTCTTGCTTTTCGATGGAATTCTTAATAGTCTTTGGCAATTCCCCGCGCCGAACAACGAACCCGAACCTTGCATTGACCTCTCATTTCCGCCCGTTCGTCCCCTCTCTTTTTCGCCTTCTCGTAGTTTCTTTTTTCATGATGCTTTGTCGCCCCTTGTCACAGGCACAGTCGAATGTACGGACGGGCCAGGATCCTGTTTCCGTAGCTGACGGGTTTCTGAAAGAAGGAAAAATCGACACAGCGTTTCAGATCCTGACAACGTACGTCGCCTCCCACCCAAACGATCCGGAGGCCTTACGGTTACTCGGTCGAGCGCACTACTGGTCGGGACGGTCCGATGATGCCCGTCAACGATATGAAGAAGCTCTCGCACTCGCCCCCCATAACGCCGGTCTGCAATTGGAGTATGCCAGAATGCTGGCAGAAACCGGGGGATCGGATCGGGCTCGGGAGATACTCATTCCTCTTACTCTTCGCGGAACGGCATCGGCTGATGCATGGGAGCTGCTCGGGACGATTCAGTATTGGGGGGGGATTGGACGGGAGCGCGTGACTCTTTTGTCGAAGCGCTCGCGCGCGACCCCGGAAACCGCGAGGCACAGCGTCAACTGAGTGAAATCGCGGTGGCTACTGCCACCTCCGCTTCGCTCGGACTGGAATATCAGGACGATACCCAGCCGCTCCGCCGGTCGATTCTGACCGGTGAACTGGATCTGCAGATTACTCCCCTCCAGCGCTTTCATTTCCTGGTGCAGCCTCAATTTGCCGACGTTTCCGACACGGCAAAATCGGTGCTCGCTGTCTCCGCGGCATGGAAGCAATACGCGCCGACTCCAAAGCTCGAAACGGAACTCTCCGCCGGTCTTCTCAAGCGTTCCTTCACGAAATCGGCCGATTGGACATGGGGGGTGCTCTTGGGATTGAGACTTCCGAATCATTTTGGCGTGAGGGCGAGTGCGGAACGTCTTGCCTCACTGTACGCAAATGCAAGCTTCTCCACACCCGTCATGACGACATCAGGGAGCCTGCAACTTGCATGGAGTCATCCGAACGGCCGCATGGGTCGGGTGGCAGCGGAGATCATTCGCTTTCCTGACGACAATATCCTCCGGCGCTTCTCCGGTTGGCTCCTACTCCCATTAGGCCCTCCGGCTGGATTTCGTTTCAGTGCAGGATACGGGTACAACGCGCAGCATGCCGACGAAAATCGTTTTACCCGGATCGGGGATGCTTCATCGATCTCGGGAATGTACGTTCCCTATTACACTCCCTCGAATCTCCGGGCCCACAGTGTTCTTGGAGTATTGCTTCTCAAGCTGAGCGCTGGTACGGAGCTTCAACTGAACGGTTCGTACGGATTTATGGCCACGGAGGATGCGCCCTCGTTCCTTGTCGATTCGACACCACCGCAAAGATCCTCCGTCGATCGGGTATTCGTTGAAAGGAGTTTCCATCCTTCGACGGTGAAGGCAACGTTGACCGCGAGGATGGGTTCGTACGGGACGCTGCTCCTCGAAGGCGTGCGTTCAAGCAATTCCTTTTATGATGTCACACAGGTGAACCTCAGATTCTCATACCGGTTTCTCCCTTCAGATCACGAGTGAGGAACCTCGACGGGACTCCGTACACCATGGTCACACAATTCCTACCGGCCCGTCCGCTTGACGGTCCCCTGTGGGAACACCGTTTGGTCGGACCGATCCATTTCCGCGATCGCCTGCTCCTCTTTGCGTTGATTGCGGCCGGGATCGTTGCCATTCTTCGTCTGGCGAATTGGTGGTTCCGCGCCGAGCATGTCGCCGACCCCGTACTGTACATCCTCCTCTCGCTGGCGTTCTGGTACGGGATTAGTCGCATCGCCGTGGGGTGGTTCAATATGCTCGCTGTGGCCAGGCCCGTGGAGCGTTCGGCACCGGAGGGATTACGGGTTGCCATTTTCACAACAAGCTCCCCAGGGGAGCCTCTTTCGATGTTTGAAAAAACGTTACAGGCATGCGCACAGATCCGCTATCCCCACACAACCTATCTTCTGGACGACACGCAGGATCCCCGTTTCCGGGAAGTGGCGAAACGGCATGGCGCGGTCTGGTTGGAGTTGGTCGGTCTCCCCGGCGCGAAGGCCGGCAAGATCAACAAGGCTCTCAAGCTGACGGGGGAGGAGTTTATTTTGGTACTTGATCCCGACCATATCCCGTTTCCCAATATCCTCGATCGCGTCCTTGGATATTTTGATGACAGGCAGACAGGGTTTGTCCAGATCAGCCAGGCCTATTACAATCAAGCCCGGTCGTTTGTCGCGCGCGGCGCTGCTGAACAGACATACATGTTTTACGGACCAATCCTGATGGGACTGTTTGGACATGGAGCGAGCCTGGCGATCGGGGCCAACTGTACGTTTCGCCGAGGTGCGCTGGAATCCATCGGCGGCCATGGCATCGGGCTTGCGGAGGATATGGTCACGGCCATCCGCCTTCATGCGGCGGGATGGCAGTCGGTGTACGTCCCGGAGATCCTGAGCCGGGGGCTTGTCCCTGAAGACCTTGGGTCCTTTACCAAACAGCAACTGAAATGGGCGAGGGGGGTGTATGAAATTCTCTTTGCCGAGTTGCCGGGGCTGTTATCAGGGCTCACCTGGCGCCAGCGTGTTTCGTATTTGACCATCGGTACCTACTATTTGTGCGGCGTCACAACATTGATCTACCTTCTTATACCATATTGGTACCTGTGGTCCGGCATGCAACCCGCGTCCATGCCGTTTGAAGGGTTCCTGACGACCCTTGTTCCGGTTGGCTGTATCGGCCTTCTGGTGTATCTCTTCGGGCAGCGATGGTTGTGCCATCCGGAAATAGAGCGGGGCTTGCACTGGCGCGGGCTGATGCTGAAGATCGGCTGCTGGCCCGTCTACCTCGTGGGAACTCTTTCGGCGATCTTCCGGAAGACGATTCCGTACATTCCCACAGCCAAGGAAGCACGCCGGGGAAGATTTCTCCGTCTTGCATGGCCACATCTGATGCTCCTGGCATTGTATATCGCTAGCCTTCTCCAGGTTATCGACACTCGTATGATGAGTACATCGGAGGGAGCATTAATGCTCACGGCGGAGGCGGTGTGGGGGATGGTGGGATTTGCGTCCATGTCGGTCTTTATGATCTCGGGAGTGTTGTACGCTGCGTGGGAGGCGCGGAGGCCGCCGCAGGGCTTCCCCTGGGACGATGTCGAAATCAAAACCATCAAACGCCCATGAAAACCTTTCATCGGGTCACAGCGGTCTCCGTGGTTCTTGGGAGCATCGTGTTGGTGTTCCTCGGTCTCACGTATGTGAGCACAAAAACCGAGGGACCGCTCGCACGCGCCCTGACCGTGGCAGGGGTCGTGTTGGGGGAGATGGAGAACAGTGTCGTCAAGTTCTTTCGAGGGCCCGGGAGGGAGGCTGAACTTGCATGGCTTCAACCCTACCGTTCCAGTATTTCCGCGCTTCGCACACCCGATACGCTCCTTCTCGGCGCCTTCGACAACAATATTCCTCAAACGCTCGATGGAATCCTGCAACTTGAGGAAGCCATCGGCGCCCGTATGCCTCTTGTCCACTTTTATGCGGCATGGGGTGATAAACCGGAACAGCAGTTTCCGTCAAAGCTTGTACGGGCGATCTGGAATCTCGGCTCTCTCGCAGTGATCACGTGGGAGCCATGGCTCACCGATTTCGAGAACGTCAACCATCCGCACCTGCCGCTCAGAGATGTTCGTGACCGAGGGGGGGCGGCTGACATTGCGCGGGGAGTGTACGATTTTTACCTGGACCAGTGGGCGGCGGACGCAGCGGCCTTCGGGAAGCCGGTTTTTGTCAGGCTTGCGCACGAGATGAACGACCCGTATCGTTATCCGTGGGGGCCGCAGAACAACAGCATCCCGGATTTTCTGGCCGCCTGGCGTCACATCATCACGCGGTTTAAGGCAGTGGGAGCGAAGAACGTGGTATGGGTCTGGTCTCCGCACGTTGCATATGAGTACTATCCATACTATCCGGGTGACGAGTATGTCGATTGGGTCGCGACGCAGGTTTTGAATTATGGCACTGTTGCTCCATGGTCGCGATGGTGGACTGCGGAGGAAATTTTCGGAAATCACTACCAGTACCTTGCCGCACTGAACAAGCCGGTCATGGTTGCCGAGTTCAGTTCACTTGCCGTGGGGGGAGATCGATCTGCGTGGTTCAGGGACGCTTTGCGGGATTTTCCGTTGCGCTTTCCTGCCGTCAAGGCACTTCTCTTTTTCCATCACTCGAATGATGCGACCATTACCTATCAACACCTCGACTGGTCCTTCGCGAGAGATTCAACGGTTTCGATCGTGGTGAAGGAGACGATTCGGAAATGGGGACAAAGAACAATTCAAAATGAAAAATTAAAAATGAAAAACTGATGGCGGAGGTCAAACGACTGTGACCTTCAACCTTCAACCTTCAACCTTCAACCTTCAACCTTCAACCTTCAACCTTCAAC